>CAJVYK010000081.1 GCA_913009865.1 uncultured bacterium | reverse complement strand
CGGCTGCGATAATTTAGTCCGGGACCCGGATGTTTTAGATACGTGGTTTAGCTCGGCGCTTTGGCCGTTCAGTACGTTAGGTTGGCCGGAAGAGACGGCGGAATTAAAAACGTTCTATCCGGGCAGTGTGCTCTCTACAGCCCGTGATATTATTACGCTGTGGGTATCACGTATGGTGATGATGGGACAGTACTGCGCGGGCGATATTCCATTCCGTGATGTGTATATTCACGCTATGATACAGGACGGGCAGGGGCGCAAAATGTCCAAGAGCCTGGGCAACGGCATCGACCCGCTGGTGGCAATCGACAGCCACGGCGCAGACGCTATGCGATTTACTTTGGCCAGTATGACCACAGATACACAAGATGTTCGGATGCCGGTGGAAGCAATGAAGCTGCCGGATGGGCGGGAAGTAAATACGTCGCCGAAATTTGATGTCGGGCGAAACTTCTGTAATAAGCTCTGGAACGCATCACGCTTTGCGATGATGAACCTCGAAGGTATTGACCCAGCCAAATTTGATAAAGACAAAATGACGATTATAGACAAATGGATTCTTTCCCGCCTGTCATATACAATTCACGAGGTTACTGAATCATTGAATGGTTATAAGTTCCACGAACCTTTAAGCCTTATCGCAAGGTTCTTCTGGAATGACTTTTGCGACTGGTACCTCGAGTGGGTAAAACCGAGAATGCAAAACAATAAAGAAAAGCCGATTGCTCAAAATGTTTTAGTTTTTGTGCTTGACCAGACTTTGCGATTATTGCATCCGTTTGTACCGTTCATTACTGAAGGCATATTCCAGAAGCTAAACGAGGTTGCACCGGTAAGAAAACTTCAAGGTCTGGTAGAAGCAGAAGAATCCAAGGCGTTGGCAGTTGCCCAATGGCCTCAAGAATTGAATTTTGCCCGATGTAATGATTATAAAGTTGGGGTGGATATTAACCGAATCCAAGCGGTCGTTCGTGATGTCAGGCATATTAGAAACGAATACAATATCGCGCCTTCTCGCAAGCTAAATGTGTCGGTTAACATATCGGCAAAAGATACCACCCCTATAATTGATCTTTATAACAAACATAGTAATTTGATTTGCCAACTTGAGTGCTTCGATAAATTTAAGGTAGGAGATGATATTGAGAAGCCAAAAAATGCGGCAGCGATAATACACGATGATATGCAGATTTATATTCATGATGTGATTGACCCTGAAGCTGAGAGGCGGCGGTTGGAAAAACAGAAGGATAAAATAGAAAAAGCTAAAAAGGGCGTTGAGGCCAAGCTGAGTAATGAAAACTTCGTTAGTAAAGCTAAGCCGGTAGTTGTCAGCAGGGCCAGAGAAAAGCTGGCTGAATTAACAGAACAATTAGAAACGATTGAGAGACATCTTTCGGAATTAAAAAGTGGATGAGTGGATGAGTAGATGAGTCAACGCATAAACACATATACGCATTTACGCATAAAGGCGGTGTAAAAATGGAGACGGAAGTCGAATTATCGCGAATAATCATTAACGAAACGTCCGACCAGCAGATAATCGTCCTGAAAGAGCGTCACGGTCAGCGAAGCTTTCCTATCGTTATCGGCATAGTTGAAATCTTTGCAATCGACCGACGATTGAAAGGTATCAAGCCGCCCCGCCCGATGACACACGACTTATTGGACAGCGTAATTGAAAATCTCGGCGCTAAAATAGAAAAGATAGTTATAAACGACCTTAGAAACCATACTTTCTACGCAAAGATAACCTTGAGTTTGAATGGGCGAACCGTTGAAGTTGATTCCCGCCCCTCCGATGCGATTGCATTAGGGGCTGTATCAAATGCCCCTATATATGTTGCTGAGCATGTTTTCGAGCAGACTTGTCAGTAAAAAAGCTTGAAATAATTATCAAGCCAACGCCGACACAAAGCATAGTGTCCGCAAGATTGAACGCCGGCCAATGCCTGCCCGGCCAGTAAACAACGTCGATAAAGTCCCGCACTCTTCCATTATTAAAAATTCTATCGTAAAGATTGCCGCAAACACCGGCAGTGAAAAGCGCAAGAGCAATGTACATCAGTTTATGCTCAGCTCCGCTGAAAAGAAAAACCGCTAAGATTACTATCAACGCAATAATCGAGACCGCTACTAATAAGTGACGCTGTCCCGTGGCTATTCCAAAAGCGGCGCCGGCGTTTTCCGCTGTCACCAGCCGTAAAAAACCATTTATAATTGAGACGCTGCCGCCTTGTTGTTGCTGTAACCAGTCGAATACCGCCCTTTTGCTCCACAAATCCAGAGCGAAACCGGCCGCCGTTAAAGGCCAGAAAATAAGCTGGGCCGCCAGGCCAGGCAGAGCTGTGCGCAGTGCGTGCGAAGATTTCCGATTTTCAATGGTTCGACTTCGTCCACCACGAGTTTGCGATTTTTGAAACTCAGTTGTCAATTAACTTTTATCCGCTGTTTATTTTAGCTTGCTTTGAATATTTTCGTATCAATTTAAGTAACCTCTCACGACGGGGCTGATTGGGGTTGATTTCCAGAGATAGACGCCACTGCTGGATTGCCTTTGCCTTTAGCGCCTCATCTCTGTTAGTAATGCCCCTTAACATATAAGCAACACCCAGCCCTCTAAAAGCCTGCCAGTCCTTATCATTTATCTCTATCGCCCTGCCGTAACTTTCCGTTGCTTTGTCCACATCACCAAGCCGTAGATAACAATACCCAAGGTACTGGTAGGCGGCGTTGTTATCAGGTTGGATTTGTATCACTGAGGTTAGCAGTTCTTTTGCGCTGCTACTGCGATTGGTTCTTAGGTATATAACCGCCAGGGAAGTCATAATCTCCGGATTGTTACTATCTATTTCCAGAGAGCGCTTGTATGAGCGAACAGCCTGGTCATAATCTTTTTGCGATTCGTAAATGTCACCGAGTATCTTCTGGACTTCGCTTATATTAGGGTCAATTTGCTCGGCTCGTTGGCCATACTCCAAAGCATTGGCGTAGTCCTTGAGTTCATAATAGGATTTGGCGGCGCCGATATGCGCATCCAGATGGTCCGGTGACAGTTCACATGCTTTGACGTATGCTTTGGCCGCCTGTGCAAATTTTTTCGTAATCAGGTAAACCCTGCCAAGATTGAAATAATCCTTGAAAGACCAGGGGTTTAGCTGTGTTGCCTTTTCGTAGGATGCGGCGCTTGCTTCATAATCCTTTTCTTCCTGATGAATCCCGCCAAGCAAAGAATAAGCCAATGAGAAACGTTTGTTTAATCGCACGGCTGAGTTGAGCTTTTCGACGGCCATTTCGTTTTCGCCAAGCTCGTTGAACATTACAGCATCGACATATAAATCAACCGCCTGTTGTTTCTGAGCACAGCCGGCGGTAAAAAACAGGATTACGCCTGTCAGGAATATACAAATTATAAGATGGATACTCACCCTATTAGACATAGTAGTTTGCCTTTCTAAATATAGGATAGCCCTGCAACCGGCGTTTGTAAACATTTAGCACAAAAATTTTTGATTGGCGACAATTATACCATAGTAACTATTGCTGTCAAAACTTTATAGTGGCACAGGGATTTTGTTTTTTCGAGTGTTCTTCTATATGTTTGACATATTTATAGAAATAGCGTATAGCGTATGGCGTATACCTGTGGCAGAGCTAGCGTATAGAAAAAACTAAACGCTAAATATTATTTGAAAGGTCTTTATTTTATGGCAAAACAAAAAGTAATCCGGCACCAATCTTTAGCGCCGGAGAAGCCGTTCGTATTGATTATCCGTGACGGATGGGGCTATAATCCAAACCCGGCTGAAGATGAGTATAACGCCGTCAAGTGTGCCAATACTCCAATAGATGATATGCTGATGGCTGAATTCCCAAACTGTCTTATCCATACCAGCGGTGTTGATGTGGGCCTGCCGGCAGGGACGATGGGAAATAGCGAAGTAGGACATCAAAATATCGGGGCCGGCAGAATAGTCGCACAGGAATCTGTAAGAATCAGCAAAATTATCGCAGACGGGTCGTTTTTTGAGAATGCCGAATTTCTGAATCTAATCAAATTTATAAAAAATAGTAACGGCAAATTGCATCTTATGGGCCTGTGCAGTGATATCGGCGTGCACTCGCTGTTAGACCACTTGTACGGCCTGCTTGAACTGGCAAAAAGAAAGACAATAAAAGATGTTTTTATCCACGCATTTACCGACGGCAGGGATTCGCCGCCGGACAGCGGAGCGGGATATATAGCCGATATCGAAAAAAAAGCCAGAGAAATAGGCGCAGGTAAAATCGCCAGTGTCACGGGCAGATTCTACGCTATGGACCGCGACAGCAGATGGGACCGTGTGCAAAAAGCTTATGAATGTATGAGGTACGGACGTGGTCTTAAAGCGGCCAGCGCAGCAGAGGCGATTGCTAAAAGTTATGAAAGCGGTGTAACGGATGAATTTATCGAGCCGACATGCATCGTTAACGACAACAACGAGCCGACAGCAACTGTCGACGACGGAGACGGCGTGATATTTTTTAACTTTCGCGGCGACAGACCCCGCGAAATTGCAAGGGCGTTCGTTGAGCCGGACTTCAAAGATTTTGCACGAACAACACAGCCCAATATATATTTTGTCTGTATGACTGAATACGATGCAGCATTGCCGACACCGGTGGCGTTCCCGAAGCCGCCAAAAATGAAAAATATTTTAGGGGCATACTGGGGCCGTATGGGCCTGAAACAATTTCGCTGCGCAGAGACAGAAAAATATGCGCACGTTACCTTCTTCTTCAACGATTACACCGAAAAGCCGTTTGACGGCGAAGACAGGCAGATTGTGCCTTCACCGCGAGTTCGGACATACGACCTGAAGCCAGAGATGAGCGCTTACGAGGTCGCCGATATCGTACTAAAAAGACTGGATTCAAATAAATACGATGTAGTAGTGGTCAATTTTGCCAATCCCGATATGGTCGGTCATACGGGCATACTGTCAGCGGCGGTTAAAGCGGCTGAAGTGGTGGATGAGTGCGTGGGCAGAGTCCTGGATAAAGTTAAGAGTTTGGGGGGGGCGGCTATAATCACCGCTGACCATGGTAATTTCGAGAAAATGGCGGACATAAAAGCAGGAGTAGCTAAGCCGTACACGTCCCACACTATCGGCGATGTGCCGTTGATTGTATTCGATGAACGCTACAAAACCAGAAAACTGCGAGAAGGCGGAAGATTAGCCGACGTAGGGCCTACACTGCTGGAAATGATGGGACTGGAACAACCTGAAGAGATGACCGGCCAGAGTCTGCTAATAAAATAGCGTGTACTAATAGCGGATATTCGAGATTACACAAAATGCGAGAGAAGTATTTATTTGGGCCGGTACCATCCCGAAGGTTAGGGCTTAGTCTGGGCGTTGATATTGTACCATTTAAGACCTGTACGCTGGATTGTGTCTATTGCCAACTGGCTAAATCTTCTGAGAAGACCATCGAACGCAAAGACTATTGCGACGTTGGGGCGGTTTTAGACGAACTAAAGAAAAGATTAGACCGAGGTCTGCAGGCGGATTTTATCACCATCAGCGGTTCCGGAGAGCCGACTTTGAATGCCGGATTAGGCCGAATTATAGACGGCATAAAAAAGATTGCCGATATTCCTGTAGCAATACTGACCAACGGTACACTGCTGTACAGGCAGGATGTTCGAGCGGATTGTACGAAGGCAGATGTGGTTTTGCCTTCTCTCGACGCTGGTGACGAACTGACTTTCCAGAAAATAAATCGCCCTCACCTTAAATTAAGTATTGAAAAATTAATCGCGGGATTGTGCGCATTTAGAAACGAATTTGCCGGCCAGATGTGGCTCGAAGTGTTTCTACTCGAAGGTTTTAATACTGATACTGAGCAAATTGGCAAAATCAAGGGTGCTATAGAACGCATTCGGCCAGACAGGATTCAGCTTAATACAGCCACGCGACCTACGGCTGAGGCGGGCATCAAAAGATTGGATACCAAAAAGCTGGAGGCTATAGCTGAAGAACTGGGGGAAAAATGTGAGGTTGTATCCTCGTCGTGCGTCGTTCGTGTGCCGTCGTGCGTCAAACGCAATGCGCAATATGCAGTACGCAATACGATATTATCAATGCTGAAACGCAGGCCCTGCTCGCTAAATGATATCTGCACAGGGCTGGGGTTGGGCAGCGATGAAGCGTTAAAATATATCACTCACTTTCAACAGCGGGGCCTTGTACACTCCAAGGAAAAAGACGGGATAGTCTTCTTCAGAGCAAATTAGAGCCAAATAGAGGCGGTGTGATAGATTTGTGTAAATTTGAGCGTAATTTGCCAACATTTGCGTTCAATTTGTGAAGACAAGGAGCTTATTGGCCGATAAAACCATTGTGGCATTTTCCAAAGTGCTGTTTTCAGCGGTTGTTAAAGAAAATTGAAATTTGTACTTTAGTAAACCGCTTTTAGGCCGATAACAAATAGCAATGAAAAGAACAAAACGACAACTGATTTTAAACAAGGGGACAGAGAAGTTTATATTTCGTTACGACAGCGGAAGTGAAGATGAACTTCTGGACGCTCTGATTGAACAAGCAAAGGATAAACGGACGGATTTTGATTGGTTCGATGCGGCGGTACTGAGTTTCAAACTGACGCAGTTGCTTATCGGCCAGGCAGACGAACTTCTGGCAATTGAAAAATAACATTTTTTGTATAGGTTTAGGTGCGATTATGGAAGACAGTGTAATTATTCATGAATTCCTGAATTACTTGAACTTTGAAAAGCGGTTCTCCGAACATACCGCTAAGTGTTATGGCGCCGACCTGAACCAATTCGGACAGTTTCTGATTGATGCTTCTACGCGAGATACGTCAGATGATGAGCCGATTTCGTTGTCCACGATTGAATCAGGGCAAGCCGGTACAGTTGCGGCTGTGGCGGCGCAACTCAAAGTTGACCAGTTACTTCTTTTAGTAGAGACAAACGCCGTTAGAGCGTACCTGGCCCTTCTAAATGAGAAGCAGTATTCCAAAGCGACCATAGCCCGCAAACTTGCCACATTGCGAAGCTTTTATAAGTTCCTGGTTAAAAGAGGACAACTTAATTCCAATCCGGTTACGGTAGTTAGAACGCCGAAGCAAGAGAAAAAGCTGCCGCGGTTTCTCGAATACGAGGAAGTAAAGAAATTGATCGAGACACCGCCAATGGATAATTGGCTGGGTGTCAGAGATAGAGCTATTCTGGAAACACTTTACAGCACCGGCATAAGAGTTAGTGAGCTTTCGGCGCTGAATATGGACGATATAGACTTCTTGGGCGAAGTCGTACATATCAGAGGCAAGGGTAAAAAGGAGAGAATTACCCCCATAGGTTCCTCGGCTTTGCAGGCCATTCAACATTATATGGAGTTTAGAAATAAAAGGGCGCAAAGCAACGGTAATTTCGACTCGAAAGTTTTATTCGTAAACAAACACGGCCGGCGCCTCAGTACCAGAAGCGTCCGTCGTAAGATGGACAAATATCTTAAAATGGCCGGGCTGGACCCGGCAATCAGCCCGCATACCCTGCGTCACAGCTTCGCAACGCATATGCTGAACAACGGAGCGGATTTAAGAAGTGTCCAGGAACTGCTCGGCCATCAGTCACTATCAACCACGCAGATTTACACACATCTTAGCACAAGAAAGCTCAAAGAGGTTTACGAGAACGCTCATCCGAGAGAGACAGACCGGGAAGATAGCATATAGTAATAGTACATAGCGGACTAAAGAAAGAAAACCGTACGCTAGCTAAATGCTGCACACTATTTTTATATTTCAGCGCTTTTATTATTTACGCTGAGATACTCCGGTACAAGTTCCTTGATTTTCTGAGTTAGCTGGCTTTTAGCTGTGTTTCGCGTTTTGGCCAGAGTCACCAGCTCATTTATGCCGGCGCAGAGTTTATCGCGGTCCATCGGAATATTCTTCCATATACCGATTTTGGGATGCCTTGTCGGCTGCATATCTTCGCCTTTTATCGAAAGCTCTTCAAAAAGCTTTTCGCCGGGTCTGGAGCCGGTGAAAGATATCTCAATATCTTCTCCAGGCCTGAAGCCGCTTAGCGTGATAAGCTCTCTGGCCAAATCCACGATTTTTACCGGTTCGCCCATATCAAGCACAAAGATTTCTCCGCCTTTACCCATTGTTGCCGCCTGCAGGACGAGCTGGCTTGCTTCCGGTATGGTCATAAAATAACGTTTCATCTCAGGATGAGTAACGGTTACCGGGCCGCCCTGGGCTATCTGCTTTCTGAAGATAGGCACAACAGAGCCGTTGGAATCAAGCACATTGCCAAACCGAACGGTTACAAAATGCGTTTTGCTGGTTCTATTTAAGTCCTGAATGTACATTTCCGCGATTCGCTTGGATGAGCCCATAAGTGAGGTTGGGTTGACAGCTTTGTCGGTGCTAATCATTACAAAATTAGTAGTACCGTAATTATCCGAAGCGTTGGCAACGGTTTGCGTGCCCACAATATTGTTTTTGATGGATTCTCTGGGGTTAAGTTCCATCAAAGGCACATGCTTATGAGCGGCGGCGTGAATGACAACCTGTGGTTTATACTTTTCAAAAATTTCCTCTACACGTATCCTGTCGGTAATGTTGCAAATAATCGCCTCTATAGGAACCTGTGGGAATCGGCTGTGCAATTCCCGCTCTATATCAAACAGCGGATTTTCAGCCTGCTCAATAAGCAAAAGCAGCTTCGGGTTGAAATTACACATCTGCCTGCACATTTCCGAACCAATGGAACCGCCGGCACCGGTGACAAGGATTGTTTTATCTTTGACAAAAACTTCTATTAAATCAAGGTCGAGCTGGACGGTTTCTCTGCCTAACAAATCATTAATGTCAATATCTCGAATTTGAGAAACACGGAACTTACCTGAGGCAATGTCAGTAATTGACGGTACAGTCCGGAACCGAACTTTGGCACCTTCGCATACCTGAATGACACGCCTTAGATGTTGATGAGTTGCTGATGGCATTGCAATGGCAATTTCTTCGATGTTGCGCTCCTTGCAGATTCCGGACAGTTGCTCGACAGTGCCGAGTACCGGTATTC
>CAJVYK010000080.1 GCA_913009865.1 uncultured bacterium | reverse complement strand
AGTACATATGTAGAAGTAAACGGATGAGTGTATTACAAGGGGGGGGTGGAGTGGGGGGGGGGGGTGGGGGGGTTTTTTTTTTAATGATACGGCGACCACCGAGATCTACACTCTTTCCCTACCCGACGCTCTTCCGATCTGGAGTTTTTTCGGCGACTTTTTCGTTGTCTGCGGCCATTTGTTCCTTGGCCCAAGCGGTGGCAATTAAGGCGGGAATTAGGATCGCAAATGCAACTCTTTTTGCTTTAGTGGTCATAGTTCTCTCTCCCTTATGTTATAAAGTTGTCGTGTACTGAGGAATTTTTGGGCAATTGCGGCTTAGAATTTGGCAGCCGGTTTCCGTTACAAGAATATCATCTTCTATTCGCACGCCCAATTTGCCCGGTATATATACGGCCGGCTCAATCGTTAAGACCATCCCGGCTTCCAACCGGCTTTCGCTGTTGGCTGTAATAATCGGCTCTTCGTGCACTTCCAGTCCCAGGCCGTGCCCCGTTCCATGGCCATATACGGGCAGGCCGTATCCGGCAAGCACATTCCGGGCGGCTGCATCTACCTGTCGAATTTTGACACCCGGCTTTACCATTTTTAGCGCAGCGGCCTGTGCCTCCTGCACAGCGTTATAAACCTTTCTATAAAAGAGAGTCGGCCTGCCAACAGCAAAACATCGGGTCAAATCGCAGCAGTAGTTTTTGTATCTAACGCCGAAATCAATAAGGATGCAATCGTTTTTCTTGAGCTTCCTGGTGCCCGGCTGATGATGGGGGTGCGAAGCATTGGGGCCAAAGGCGGCGATTGTATCGAAACTATTTACTGCCCCCAGTCTGCGAATTTGAAAATCCAGCACGCCGGCTAACTCGTTTTCAGTTATCCCCGGCTTTATAATTGTTAGGGTTTGCTTGAGGGCCTGTGTTGCGATTTGTGCTGCCGCCCTGATAGCTGCGATTTCAGCGGCATCTTTGCTGCTGCGCAACTGTTCGATAATATTTGCAATTGTTTTAAGCCGGGCCTTCTTAACTTGCTTCTTCAACGCCTCGAAAGCGGCAATCGTTGTGGATTTTTCAACGGCTACTGTTTGTACAGACCTCAATTTTTCTATCAGTTTGGATACCGCCTCTACCATTGGCCCGCTGCGATGGATTATTCTACAAGACGGACATTGATTTTGTGCCTGCTCGGTGTACCTGCTGTCGGTTAAAAGATAGACTCCGGCCGGTGTAATTGCCGCCCAGCTGTCGCTGCCTGAAAAGCCGGTCGTATAAGTTATGTTGGCCGGCTTTGTCAAGATAAGACAATTTATATTCTTCTTATTCAGCCGGCGTCGAATTGCTTTGATACGATTTTTTATAATTCCGTCGTTCATTTGTGCTGCTCGCTAATCGATTAACGGCTTATTAGAGATTGCAAATATAATTGATTAACATCACCTGCGCAAAAAATAAAGTTTTTTTTATGCAATGTTAGGTTTTGAACCGTTTTATTTTTCATATCTCGTCAGATTAAGGCCTTGCTTAAGAGTGTTCTTTTCGGTAAACTGGTACGGAGTAAATGAGTGAATGCGCAGATGAGTGAATGGGTCTGCGCATAAACACATCCACGCATAAAAATGTCATTACAATTTAATTTGGAGATGAGAATATGAAACGCAATTGCCTGATTTTAACTGTTCTTGTTGCCGGTGCTGTTTGCCTCCTGCAGATTGGCTGTCAAGAGCAATCCGAAGTGGCACCAAAATCTCAACCTGATTTGACATCGCCCAGGTCGGCGATTAGCCCGGCAGGAGCGCAGGTGACCGAACCTGAAGCTAATGAGCCGGAGCCGAAAATCACATTTGAAAAGGTGGTGCACGATTTCGGCGAAGTCGGTCCGGAGACAAAGAACATTTGTGAGTTTAAATTTACAAACACAGGGGACGGCCCGCTGAAAATAACAAAGGTTACCAAAACCTGCGGCTGTACACCATATACACTTGAAAAAACCGAATATGCACCCGGCGAAAGTGGAATATTGAAAGTAAAGTACAACTCGAGCAAACGGCCCGGCTTGACTACCCGACGTCTGTTTATGTCCAGCAATGACAAAAATAATCCCAAGGTTGCGCTGACCATAAAGGCCAAAATTGTGCTGAAAGTCGATTACGAGCCGAAACGGCTGAACCTGCTGCTTGGGGATGAAAATGCCGACTGTCCGGAAATTACGATTCGCAGTCTTGATAATCAACCATTTGCGATAAAAGGCTTTAAATCAACTGCCAATTCCATAACAATTGATTACGACGGTTCAGTGAAAGCGATGAAATTTGTTCTTCAGCCAAAGGTCAATATGGAAAAACTTCAAAAAAGTATGAATGGGCGTATCGAGATTAGCCTGACTCATCCACAAGTCGATACGATTACTATTCCCTTTAATGCGCTTCCGGAATTTAAGATTAGCCCGCCTGCCCTTATCGTTTTCAATGCTGAACCACAAAAGCCGGTAACAAAGCAAGTCTGGATACTCAATAACTATGAGGAGGATTTCGAGGTTGAGTCGGTATCATCGAAAAAGAATATTATAAGAGTTTTGAGCCAGGAGAAAGTCGGCAATCGTTATAAGTTCGAACTTCAGATAATGCCGCCGGCTGCCGAAGGTAAAGCAAGAATTTTCACAGACGTGTTTTTTGTGAATATAAAAGGCGGCGAGAAACTTGAAATTGCCTGTCGCGGGTTCTATGCAAGGAAAAAATAGAGGCGTCAAGCCAAGAGACGTTAGTGGCACAGGTGAAACCGTGAGGATAAATACTGCGTATGATGCGATTAGTAATTTGTGTTTTTGTGTTGACGATAGGGGCCTTGTGCGCATTAGCTGTGTCAACGAAGTCGCCGGCAAAACCGGCCCCTGAAACTGATGTGATTACCGTTTTTTTGACCGGCAATGAACTTGGACAGTTGCAGCCCTGCGGATGTTCAGGCGGACAACTCGGGGGACTTGACAGACGTTCGGCGCTCTTGGCCGGCGTGCCCGTACAAAGAAGGTTGATTGTCGATACGGGCCTGCTTGTGGAAGAGGCAAGTGAGCAGAATCTAATCAAGTTTAATATAATAATCCAGGCGCTTAGTCTGCTCGACTACGATTTAGTCAGTCTGACCGAAAAAGATGTCGAAATAGCCCAAAATCTCGGACTGCTGGACAGCATTGGCTCGGTTTTTAATATCATAAGTTCTCACAGCACGGCTGATGTCAATGTGCCGGCGAAATTTACAAAACAGTTTTTACTGCGGCAAGAAACCGTGGCTGTGACAGTCGCAGCGTTTGACGCAGAATCGAGGCCGATAGAGCAAATCAGTGAACTTTTTGGTCCACGGGCGAATCTGCATTCGGTCAATATTCTAATCCTCAACACCCGTGATGCCGGCGCTATTGAGAAAATTGTGAAAATGGGAATTGTGGATTGTTTTATTGTTCCCGCTGAATCGGATGAGCCGGAGGTAATCAGCGCCCCTCTAAAAGAGCCGTTGATTTTATCAGTTGGGCGGCTGGGTAAATATGTAGGCAGATTGCAGATAAGAACTAAACAGCGAGGCGGTAAATTAACGCTTGGTTTTTCCGCTGTGCCGGTTACAGAAAATCTGCCGCAGGCCGAGTCTCTCGTTGAATTATACAAAGCATACCAGCAGATTGTTAAAGAGGCCAACCTTTTAGAGAAACAGCCGCGTTTTGCTTTGTCGAATGGCCTGGAGTATGCCGGCTCGAAGTCCTGCAGGCCCTGTCATGAGTACGAATATGAAAAGTGGGACGGTACAGCTCACGCACACGCATATACGACGCTTGAAAAAGTTGGCTCGGCGTTCGACCCGGAGTGCGTTAGCTGTCATGTTGTCGGCGCCGAGTATGAAAGTGGCTTTATTTCGGAGCAAAAAAACGGCTATTTGAAAAATGTCGGCTGCGAGAGCTGCCACGGGCCGGGCTCCGAACACATCAAAACGCAGGGCGAGGTCGAAACTGCTGAGCCAAGATTGGATTGTGCCGATTGCCATACTACAGAGCAGAGCGCCAACTATGCGGGAAACGAGCAATTTTATCTGGAAAAAATAATTCACTGGAGGGAACCAAATGCCGCTGTCGATGTCAAAGAGAAAGGAGAAATTAAGGATTAAGCGGTAAGTAGAATGCTACGTGGGATATCCTGCTGTGGGATTAAGAATTCCGGCTACTGTCCTCTGAATTCCGGGTTCTCATTATGATAAAGACATTGCGAATAACAGGTATTATGGCGGCGATTTTGGCGACCGTTTTTTTTGTTTTCCCCGCGGTTTCAGGTGTTCGCAGCGATTACAAAATCGAGCAGTTTCTAAATTCCGCCGGCGTAGTGGAAAAGTTCAATAAGGCCAAAGGCAATAAAGCCAAAGGCAGCGAGGGCCAAATCTCGCCGCTTGTAAAGCAGGCAGATGCCTTTGCACTATATCTGAATCCGCCTCGTAAACCGAAAATAAGGCCCGGCGTAATTCGCAGGTCAGCTAAACCGGCCGCTCCCAAACCGAAAACTGTTTCAGCTAAATTTAAGCTTGTCGGCACCTGCTACTATGCGTTACGTCCGGATATGTCGCTGGCGCTGATTGACGAGCCGGGCAAGGGCCTTCGCTGGGTTAAACAATCCAGCGAGGTGGGACATTTAATTATCGAGCAGATAAAAGACAGTCTTGTAGTTGTTCGAGACGGTAAAAAAACTTTCGAGCTTGTCCCTGAGAGACCGCCAAAAAGGAGCCTTCTTAAAGGAACTGCAGGAAACTCTCCTGCGGGACCCGGCCCACGTGCACAGGCCTCCGTAAAAGCCCCGCCGATAATCGATGAAGAAAAGACAGCGTTGATGGAAAAACTCGTCAGTGAGCTGAAAACTATGCAGACGGATACCGAATCTGACAAGACCGATTCGGAACGCAGCGGTGAAGAGGCGGCGTTGATGGAAAAATTTATTTCCCAGTTTAAAGCGATGCGTATAAGCGGTGAAGAAGCGAAAAGACTGGGCCATTTAGGCCGAAAGTTGAAGGACGTTGGCACAGATACGAATCATCCCTCCTTGCCGCCGGCAGGCAGGGATAAAAAGGATGCAAACTCGCCGGAGCCAAACAGTCCGAAGAAGAAATAGTTCTGCACTAACTTCCAATTTTCAAGTGGAAATCGGAAACATTCCGCCTGATTTAAGACACATCAAGTCCTGCCTGCTTGCCTTTGTTATGCTTTTTTAGGGTTTATTACCAGTAGATAGGCAAAGGGAACCTCTAAAAATTCATTTTGGCGGGCAAGCGAATCTTTTTATCTCTGGTCGGCATCAGGCAAAAGCCGCTTTATCAAATTATTAGCTGAAAATAAGGAACTTTCGGGCGTTTTCTATGTCTGATTAGTATAGGCGGTGTTTTGATGTGAACCGGATTGCAGATTCGAAGGGAATTTTACGTTTTGGGTGACGGTTCCTGAAAAAAGGGGTTATTTTAACAGTTTCGGCTAAGGTGTCCGATAAATACTTAGAGGTTATAAAGCTGTGGATGTAAATATGTACTCAAACTGACCGATGGCCAGTTTGAAAAATTAAAAATCAAAAATTAAAAATCAAAATTGCGGAATCCCGACGAAGTCGGGATGGCGTTTTGATTGTTTTTTGTTTTACGGAACATATTATTAAATAATGAGTTATTGCAATTTAGGGCTGTAAATCGGTCAGTTTGAGTATGTAGATTTTTGGTTTCCTGAGTTATGGAGCAATTTATGGTGGCAGAGAAAGCTGAAAACTTAAAGCTAAAAGCTAAAAACCATAGTTCGAAATTCAAAACTTGTTTAATTTTAAGTTTTACACTATGGTTTTGCATTTTTCACTTTCCGCCTTACGTCTTCGCTGCTTCCGGGCCGGTGAGATACAGGGTTTTTCCCTTAAAACGCATATCAGCCGAGCAGGGCAGAAAATACCTGGCTGAGGTCGGAATAGGCACGGTTTCGAAGCTGCCAAAGACTAATACGCTTTTAGTGACGGCCGGCCCGCGTGAGCTAATCAAGGCCAACGCTATTTTAAAACTTGTTGATGCTAAAGAGCCTTTTCGTATAAAACTAATTTGCCCCGCTTCGGAAGCTGAAAAGCTGCCCTCTAATGACAGAATCGCAGCAGAAGTTGGCGATATACTAATCGGAACCTTTTTCAATCCACCGGGTGGTAAAGACAGGGCCAAAGCAATTATAGATATCTATGAAGATGAAGTAATAGCTGTTGCACCGGCTGACAAAATCGGAAAAATTATTGCAGCTATTGAACAGCTGAAGGGAAACGACGAGCAAGGTACAAAGCCCGCCCCTTCGACAAGCTCAGGGCTGGCTCCGAGCGAATCTGTCCTGAGTTTAATCGAAGGCGCCGAAGGCGTTGAAGGGGTACGGAGGCACAAAGGGCCTGCGAACAGCGAGACAGAAGATGCGAATGATGATGAGCTTTTCGGCAAACTTCTCGGCTCACTTGCCGAGGCGGAGAAGAAGGCAACCGAGCAGGCCCGGCAACTGAGCCGGCCAAATGAACCAAACGCCATTGGCGTGAATCGTGAATCGCTAATTGTGAATCAAGCCAGGAGCCGGGAACCGAATCTGCCTGCTGTCGGAGACTTGGTGGCTGAAGGTGTTGCTGAAAAACCAGAGCTGGAACCGAAACCTGAACCTGCATTAGAACATACGGCGGTTGAGACTGTTCCTGAGACTCCCTACGGAGAGCAACCAGGTGTAGTAGCTGCTGAGCCGACTGTCGCTGTCCGGTCGTATGAGCCGCAGCCCATTTCAAATGCTGACGAAACACTTGAGCTGGATTTGCCGGAGAAACTTAATATCATAGATTTGCTGGATTTGGCGGGTAAGTATTTAAATCTGGACTATATGTACGATGATACTAAGGTGAAAGGCACTGTTGCACTCAGACTTCAAGGGCCAATCAAGGTAAAAGATTTGTATCCTCTGGTTGAATCTGTGCTGAAGTTTAAAGAGTTTGTGATGACTCGTAAGGGCAATCTTGTAACCATTGTCCCCGCTGCGGAAGCTCGTAATATTGACCCGGCTCTGTATACCGGTGCAGGGACCGTCCAGCGGGGCGATATAGTAATAACGCGTATCTTTAATCTGCAACATATAGATACAGCCAGTGCACAAAATCTTTTGACTGGTATGAAGCTCGGCGTAAACATCACGCCGATTGTCGAAACGAGAACGCTTATCGTTACCGGTTACGCTTACCGTATGGCGCGTATAGAAGAGCTTTTGAGGATGATTGACAAGCCGGGCGAGCCGAGACAATTCAGATTCAGGCAGTTAAAATACACGATGGCAAAGACGCTTGCTCCGAAGGTCAAGACACTTGTTGAGCAGATGGGCACTGTATCAATTACTATTGCCGCACCGCCGAGGCCGACACGACAACCAAAGTCGCCCCGGGATAGAAGCCGTATTGCGAAACAATCTGCACCGCCGTCAAAAACGGCCAAACCCACTGTGTATCTCGATGCCGACGAAAGAACAAACCGCATCCTGATGATAGGCCTTGCTGAGCAATTGGCTGTTGTTGATGAGTTGATAGATACTCTTGACGTGGAGCAGCAGGACTTGAGAACTCTGCGATTATACGAGATTCAGTATGTCGGTGCTGAGGAGGTAAGGCAAAAGCTGGAAGAGCTTGGCATAATTGGCGGCGCCAAGGCAACTGGGAGCAGGTCAGCCAGACCTACGAGAATCACCAAAGGCGCCAAAGCCAAAGCCGCTACGCCTGCAACCGCCGGCCCGGCGGTCGAGGCGCTTGTGGAAGAGCCGCAGGTGGTAATAATTGGAGCGACGAATTCGCTTTTAGTTAACGCAACAGCCGAGCAGCATATCCAGATAGCCACGATTATCAGCTACGTTGACAGTGAGCAGGAGCAAGCCGCCATCCCCTATGTTGTTTACCCGCTCGAAAACCAGGACCCCGAAGACCTCGCTGGAGTTCTGAATAAGCTTGTTGTTGAAACCACTACCAAGCAGGACAAGGACGCCAAAATCACACAAACAATAACGAAGAGAATAGAAGAGGATATTTTCATTATCCCCGACCCGTCAACATACTCGCTCATCGTTTACGCCAGCAAAAAGAACCAGCAATGGGTTAGCTCTCTTATCAAGCAGCTCGATGAATACCGCCCACAGGTACTTCTCGATGTAACACTGGTCGAAATCACCAAGACAGACCAGTTTGATTTAGACCTTAATATGGTATCAAAATTTCCAAAGCTTAGACCTGGCGCAACTATGGACCAACTCATAGCTCTTAAAAGCCCTTTCGAAAAAGTTACAGAAGCAACCGTATCGTCAGGTGTAGGAAAGGGCTTTTACAGTGACGAGCATATCCAGGTTCTTTTGGATGCTATGCAGCAAAGAAGCTATGGAAGAGTGCTGGCAAGGCCGAAGATTCTTGTCAATGACAACCAGCCGGGAAGCATCAATACCAAAGATACTACTTATATTACAAGGACAGAGACCACATACCTACAGGACCAACAAGGTGAAACTACCCCGATTGAAAAAACCGTTTATGACCCTTATGATGCCGGCATTACGCTTGATATTACGCCACACATAAGTAAGGGTGATAACCTTCGGCTTACCATAACATTAGAACGCTCGGATTTCGGAGAGACTTCCGGCGAAAAACCCCCGAACCAGGCCTCCAGCAAGGTGGATACAACCATTACCGTCCCCGACAACAGCACAATAATTCTCGGTGGAATGGAAAGACTGAATCAGAGCAAAGGCGGAACGAAAATTCCTCTCCTGGGCGATATTCCAATCATCGGAGGCCTATTCCGGACTACAAGCAACTCGGATATTCAGAAAAGATTGTATATATTTGTCAAAGCCCACATCCTAAGGCCCGGCGAAGAGCTTACCGGAAAATCCGCTATAGAATCCGTATCAATAAAGAACAGGGATACATTTGAAAAATACGAAAAAGAAATGCAGGACTACGAGGATTGGCCGGGGATAAAGCCGGAACCGATGGACCCACTGCAAATTCTCGAAGCGGACTGAAAAAAGATAGCGGATAGCGTATAGGGCATAGGTTCCTGCTTCCGCAGGAATGACAATGCT
>CAJVYK010000079.1 GCA_913009865.1 uncultured bacterium | reverse complement strand
GTCAGTTTTGTGCTCGACGCTCTCGGCCGAAACGTTCCACAGGTGAAATTTAATCTATTGCCCTGCGAAGCGCTGGAGCGGGCACAGCAGAAACAATCTGCTGAGCCGGAGCCGATAAGATTCAAAGTAGCGGGGATTGTTACCGGATACAAAGGCGAAAACTATCTGCTGCTGCAGCGGGCGGAACGAACCTACAGTCACGGCAACTTCGGAAGATAAGGAGGGGTCCGAATCTTGATTACTGAACTTATTTCATGGCAACAACCAGACTTTGGGGCACGAATCGTGAAGCTTCGTCTGCAAGTGATATTAGCATCACGATTTACGGCTGGTGATGAGCGGAACGAACAGTTAAACAAGATTTTTTCTGAAATCTCGGAGCGTGGGAATGAGGCAGTTGCTGAATATACAGAAAAGTTTGACGGGATTAAACTGACACCCGAACAATTTAGGGTAAGCACGGGAGACATAGAAAAAGCTCACAAGAAAATCGAAGAAGAAAACCTTAAACTTCTGAAATCACTTCGGCTGGCAATTGAGAACGTTCGGAAATATCAAAGAGAAATCTTTATCGGCAATTTTAAACATCCCGGAATCAAATACACGCCTATAAAACGAGTTGGTATATGTGTCCCTGGTGCTTCGGCTCCGCTACCTTCTACTGTGATAATGACAGCAGTACCTGCACAGGTGGCAGGCGTAAAAGAAATTGTCATAGTTTCACCGCCAAGATACAAAGGCAGTATTCATCCTGTAATTTTAGCGGTCTGCTGTGAGCTGGGAATTGATGAAGTTTACCGAATCGGCGGAGCTCAAGCCGTAGCCGCTCTGGTATACGGCCACGCACCGATAAAAAAGGTAGACAAGATAGTCGGCCCGGGCAACCAATGGGTACAGATGGCCAAGAAGCATTTTTTCGGGTTTATCGACATCGATTCGATAGCCGGGCCGAGTGAAGTTTTGATAATCGCAAACGATAAAGCCAACCCTGCCTGGGTCGCAGCCGATATGCTAAGTCAGGCTGAACACGCTCCGGGAAGCGCAATGCTGTTTACAGTTTCTCAAAAGCTTGGCGAGAAAGTTGTCGAGGAGTTGGAGAGTCAAGTAAAACAATTAGATAGAACAAGAGATACGATTAAATGTCTCAAGAAATTCAGTTGCGTTGTTATATTTGAGAATATGACAAACTTGATTGAGCAGGTTAATGATTTTGCACCGGAGCATTTAGAAATTCAGTGCGGCGATGACAGCAGGAAAATTGCCGAGCAAATCACAAATGCAGGGGCGATATTTATCGGTGATTATAGTCCTGTAGCGGTTGGTGATTATTGGGCTGGGCCGAGCCACACACTGCCGACGGGGACGACTGCGAGGTTTTCCAGTGCGCTTAGCAGCAACGACTTTATCAAATCAACGAGTATTATCGAATACGACAAGAAGAAGTTGGCTGAAAGTGCCGACGATATTATCCGCTTAGCCGAGGCCGAAGGCCTCGACGCCCACGCAAAGAGCATAAAAATCCGCCAAACTGTCATTGCGAGGAACGCAGAGACGAAGCAATCTAAAACGTAACCGATAAGATTGCCACGGCCTGCTTCGCAGGCCTCGCAATGACGGCCTGCGCTACACTTCCCAGTTAAGTTTACCCTTGTTCCACCAGTAAAATCTGCCGAGAAGATGAGCTGCGACAAGCAGCAGATAAAGTTTGACCACATTGGATAGAAAACCCAAAACCGGCACCCGCCTTAAAACCAGCAATACTACAGCGACAAGCCCACCAAAAACACAAAATGACAGAATCAATCCGCAGTATGGTAAAAATGTTACGAATATCGACCGAATTATCAAGATTGGGTTTAACGCGTCAAATGAATCAAACAAGACCCCTGTCAACAATGCCATCGGAAAAAAGATTATCCCCAATCCCGATAACAGCCAGAAAAATAAGTCGGTGCGTTGAGTAAAAATGTAATATACGGCTACAGGCCAAAAGCAAATAGCAACACTGCCCAGGATAAGAAGCAATTGTGAAATAAGGTCTCCCTTGTCAGGTGTATGTTGAATTGAAATATCCGGTGCCCGTCTGCCGCCTTTTGAGCTGTCGAAAATACAATACCCGAAGTAATAAAAAACATAGCCGATGAGGAGTATATAAAGCACCAGAGATAACACACCACCGTAAGGGCCGGCATACGAAAAAACGAACCTGCCGAGTAAGTCTATCAGAAGTCGCAAAGCCAAAAAAATCGCTATGTAAACTACTCCGTGCAAGCTGGCCGGGTACAGCAGCACATCGATAAGCCACGGCAGTTTGCGCTCGACCTCAGCCGCCAACCTGGGTTCTTCAATTACTTTCACCTCGTCGGCCTTCCAGAGTTTCAAAGTCAAGGCAGATGATTAAGCGTTTGCCAGTTTTTCTTTAATCAGTTCAGCAGCTTTGGCAAGTGCATCTTCGATTTTTTCCGGTTTTTTTCCGCCGGCCTGTGCCATTTGCGCTCGGCCGCCGCCGCCGCCGTCAACTACCGGTGCGATTTGCCTGACAATATCGTCTGCTTTCAAACCCTTCTTGACTAAATCGTCCGTAACGCCGGCCAGCAGTGTCACCTTACCGTCATCGGCAAAACCAAAAACAACAACCGCCGATTTACCCTTCTTTTTGAGCATATCGATAGCCGCCCTGGCCTGCTCGACCGAAGTCGTTGAGAGTCGGCTGATGATTACTGATGTTTCGCCGATTTTTTCGCACTCTTTCAGAAGCTGTTTTGCTTCAGTCATAGTGTCGGAGCCGCTTTTGTGTGAAGCGGATTTTAGTTGCTTTGTAAGTTTTTTATTATCTTTTATCAGTCGCCCGACCCTGTCAACCACCTCTTCAGCGGGGGCCTTTAGCATCTCTGAGAGCTTATCGACAATCCGGCTTCGCTCTTCGAGATAAGCTGCAAGTCCGGAGCCGGTCAGTGCGGTAATCCTTCTGATGCCGGCTGAAATGCTCTCTTCCCTGATTATCTTAAGGCCGCCGATAGAGCCGGTTTTAGCAACGTGAGTACCGCCGCAAAACTCTTTGCTAAAGGCCTTTTTTACAGCGTTTAGGGTATAGCGTTCAGCGTTTAGTTTTCTTTTACCCTCCGCTGTCCGCTGTCCGCTGTCCGCTATTTTTGCACCGATCGCCACTACGCGAACTTCGCTTCCATATTTCTCGCCGAATAGCGCCATCGCACCGAGTTTTTCCGCCTCTTGTCTGGGCATAGCCATACAGGTCACCGGCAGGTCCGCAGCGATTTTTTCTCTGACCATAAGCTCGACTTTTTTTATCTGTTCGCTTGTTAAGGCCTTCGGACAAGTAAAGTCAAAACGCAAATATTCCGGCCCGACGAGACTGCCCTGCTGAGCAACTGAATCACCAAGAACCTGCTGCAGCGCCCACTGGAGCAGGTGAGTGGCGGTATGATTTTTCTTAATCGAGTCCCTTCTCTCTCGACCGACAATTGCCTTTACCTTATCGCCGATACTGAACGAACCCTTGACGACTTTGCCCTGATGGACGACACAATTGGCTATTTTCGTAGTGTTCTCAACGACAAATCGGCTCTGTCCGGATTCTAAATGTCCGCAATCACCGACTTGTCCGCCCGCCTCGGCATAGAAACAGGTGCTGTCGAGAACAATACCGCTCTCGGTGCCGGCAACAATTCGGCCCTGGTTTTTGAAACCCTCAGTTCCAATCCATCCGATTATCTTACTGTCGCAGCGGTCACTGCCGTATTTATGCAGGTCCTCGGTTACCGGCAGTTCGACATCGGTCAGGGCTGCCGCCATCGAGTTATTTTTTTGTGCAGCCCTTGCCCGCTCTCTTTGCTCTTCCATCAGCTTGTCAAATTTAGCTGTATCGACTTTCAGATTGCGTTCTTTGGCCATAAGCTGGGTTAAATCGAGCGGAAAACCGTAGGTATCATAAAGCTGAAAAGCATCTTCGCCTTTGATGGTTCTTTTCTTTAGTTTTTCAGCTCGCCCGGCGGCATCGTTGAAGATTTCAATACCTCTGTCGAGCGTTCTGCCAAAGCTCGCTTCTTCAGATTCGATTACCGTTGAGACGTAGTCGGCCCTTGTCCTTATCTCGCCGAACGCATCACCCATAGTATCGATAACTACCGGTACAAGTTTATTCAGGAACGGCTCGTGCAATCCCAGCACTCTGGCGAACCGGCAGGCCCGCCGAAGTATGCGCCGAACACAATAACCCCTGCCTTCGTTAGAAGGCGTAGCGCCGTCGGTTATCGCAAAGACAATCGCCCTGATATGGTCGGCGATAACCCTGAAGGCGTTATCGGTTTTGTTGTTCAGTCGGGATGTATATTTGCAGCCGGTGATGTCACTAAGTGCATTTATTATGGGCATAAACAAATCGGTATCGTAGTTACTCTTTTTGTTCTGCAGCACCGCGACGATTCTTTCCAGTCCGGCGCCGGTATCGACATAATTGGCTGAAAGCGGCACAAGTTCACCGCTGCCCTGACGGTTGAATTGTATGAAAACAAGATTCCACAGCTCAATGTATCTTGCGCAACCGCTGTTGACGGCGCACTTATGGCCGGCAACGTTTTTCATATCACAGCTTCCCGCCCCCAGGTCGATATGTATTTCGCTGCAGGGTCCGCAGGGTCCTGCCCCGCCCATTTCCCAGAAATTATCTTTTTTCCCGCCGAAAATCACCCTCTCGGCCGGAATGCCTGTTACTTTTGGCCAAAGTCGCTTCGCTTCTGTATCATCCGGCAGGCCCTCTTCTGCATCCCCCTCAAAAACCGTTGCCCACAAACAGCCCGGCTCAATGCCCCAGACCTTTGTCAGAAGCTCCCATGCCCATTCAATCGCCTCTGCCTTGAAATAATCATCGAACGACCAGTTGCCTAACATTTCAAAAAAGGTATGGTGATAGGTATCTTTGCCGACCTGCTCGAGGTCGTTGTGTTTACCGCTTACGCGCAGGCATTTTTGACTGTTGGCCGCTCTGTGATACTCCGGTGGAACCAGACCCGTAAAAATATCCTTGAACTGGTTCATTCCTGCATTGGTAAAAAGCAGAGTGTCGTCATTGACAGGGACAAGTGACGAACTGGGGACAAACTCATGGCCTTTATCTCTGAAAAAATCTATAAAGCCGCTTCTTATCTGCTTTGCAGTTGGCACTTATATACTTTCCTAAAAACAGTTATCAATTGGCGTATAGAGTATAGATTCCTGCTCCTTCGACAGCGCTCAGTCCTAGGGACTCCCAAGGAGGACAAGCTGCGCAGGAATGACAATACTAAACGCTACCCGCTAAACGCTATCCGCTATTAACCCTTTAGCAATGAGGATTTTATTTTTTATTTCTTCCAGCAAATCCTTATTCTCAGCCAGATACTGCTTGGCTTTTTCTCTACCCTGGCCGAGTCGTATATCACCGTAGTTCAGCCAGGCGCCGGATTTTTCGATTACATCGCAGCTAACGCCCAAATCAATCAAATCGCCTTCGTAGCTGATTCCGCTGTCGAACATAATATCGAACTCAGCGTCACGGAAGGGCGGTGCGATTTTGTTCTTTACCACTCTTGCCCTGACCCTGTTCCCTACGGCGCCGCTGCCGTCTTTTATGGTTCCGATTCGTCTTATATCGAGCCGAATGGAGCTGTAAAATTTCAGCGCTCTTCCGCCGGTGGTGGTTTCCGGGTTGCCGAACATCACGCCGATTTTCATACGAATTTGATTTATAAAGACGAGGGATGTTTTGCTCTGGTGAATGACAGCGGTAAGTTTTCTCATTGCCTGGCTCATCAATCTTGCGTGCAGTCCCATATGGCTGTCACCCATCTCGCCTTCGATCTCTGCTTTTGGCGTCAGTGCGGCAACTGAATCTACAATTATAACATCGATGGAATTGGATCTGATTAACATCTCGGTGATTTCGAGCGCCTGCTCGCCCGTATCCGGCTGGCTGATCAGCAAGCTGCTGACATCGACTCCCAGTCTTTTTGCCCAGGTGGTATCGAGTGCGTGCTCGGCGTCGATAAAGGCAGCCACACCGCCTGCTCGCTGGGCGTTTGCAATGATGTGAAGTGCCAGCGTGGTTTTGCCGCTCGACTCCGGTCCGAACAGTTCGGTAACCCTGCCGCGCGGGATACCCACTCCGCCGAGTGCAAGGTCGAGCGATAATGAGCCGGTGCCGATACCCTCGACTTTAGCGTATTGATGCTCGTCCATTTGCATAATAGCGCCCTGGCCGTATTGTTTTTCGATTTGCGCAATCACGCGCTGCAGAGCTGTCTCTTTGCCGGTTTCTTTCGGGGCTGTTGCGCCTTTTTTTGTCTTTGCCATTTCTGCTTTTCTCCTATTCAGTTAGCGTTTGGCGGATAGCGCTTAGTTTTTTACTATCCGCTATACGCTACGTGCTATCCGCTAATTTATAATTGCCTAACACCGTATAAACAGGGCCGCTCGGCCTTAATTGGCTCTGATAAACCGAGACCGAATCAGCCGATATAGTCCCAAGCTTAAAATCTCTGTAATTTTCGCTCATTTTCGCCAGCTTGACACCTGCTTTGGGGTTTCTTATTCTGCACAGGGTCAGATGGCCGGCAAACTCTCTTGCATCTTCCGGCCAGCCGGCCAAAGCCAACCGCTTCTCAATATCCTTTTGTAACCGGCACAGATTATCACTTCCCAGACCTGTGCCGACCCATAAGACCGAAGGCCTTCTGCCGCCGAAACAGCCGAGAGATTCTATATCCAGCTCGAAACTGTTGTGCCTGCCGGCAACATCCTTAACTGTATTACAGACCTCAACGATTCTTTGGTCTTCGACCTCACCCAAAAATTTCAGAGTCAAATGAATCTTATCCACCTGAACCCATTTTACATCACTTTTTTTAACATCGACACTGCTTTGTATCTGCCGCTGCAAATCGCTTAACGCTTTTCTGATTTTATCATCGATATCTATCGCTATAAACACTCGCATTATTCGCTTCACGCTTAAAACCGTGTCAGCTTTCGCAAAGTTCCCAATCTATTATCGATATCGTTTTTATTTATCGAGGTTAAACCTGTCAGCGAGAAATCGGCGATTGTAAACGAGGCAACCACCGTACCGTAGGCAATCGCCTGTTTCAACGATTCGAAATCTGTTCTGCTGTGCTGTGCCAGATAGCCCATAAACGCCCCCGCAAAGCTGTCGCCTGCGCCTGTAGGGTCTTTTACCTCGTCAGCCGGAAAGCCAGGCAGAACGAATTGCTCACCGTCAGCGCTGCACATTACCGAACCCGATTCACCCTTTTTGATAACCGCCACAGCCGGCCCCATACCTAAAATCGCCTTCGCCGCTGTTATCAGGTTAGAATCATTCGCCAGCATTCTCGCTTCGTCTTCGTTGATTATCAAACAATCGATTTTTTTAAGCAGCCGTTTCAAATCATCGATATGGTTCTGAATCCAGCAGTTCATCGTATCAGCGGCCACGAAGGCGCCGGCCTCGATTTGTTCGAGCAATTGGCATTGAAGAGCTGGCGCCGTATTTGCGAGAAAGATGAATTTACTGTCCTTATATTCATCGGGCACGGTTGGCGGCTCTTCAGCAAGGACATTTAGTTCGACTTTATCTGTAATTGCCTCGTTCATAGCGCCCTGATATGAGCCGGCCCAGCGAAATGTTTTGCTTTGCGTTCTTACTTCCAGCCCTGTCAAATCGACGTCTCTGTCGGCGAAAACTTCAGCCAGGTCAAACGGGCAATCGGCGCCGACAGCGCCGATGAATCTGACGGCGCAGAAGAAGCTGGCCGCCATACTAAAATACACCGCCGAGCCGCCGAGGCAGTTCTCACTGACCCCGAAAGGGGTTTTAACGGTATCAATACCAATTGAACCGGTTACCAATAGTGACATTTGCTAATTTCCTTGTGTTTGGGAGCCTGTGGCAAATTTTTTCAGGGTAATATCTATCCTGGCCAGGGTTTTTTCTTTACCTAACATATTTACCGAATCGAAAATCGGCGGGCTGACTGTACTGCCGCAAATAGCCACTCGCAACGGCTGAGCAACCTTACCCAGGCCGACCTGTTTTTCCTCGGCTAAGCTGCGCAGCATATTTTCGATTGCCTCTTCGGTAAATTGCTCCATCGCCGCGAGCTTGCTGCGGACAATCTGCAAAACAGCTAAGCCGTCATTTTTCAATAAAACCTTTTTAACCGCTTTCTTATCATACTCGATTTTCTCGTCGGCTAAAAACAGGAATCTGCTCTTGCGTTCGATATCAGCTAAGGTCCGCGCTCCTTCACAGACCTTTATGATTTTTGCAAGGAGAACATCGTCTGCTGAAATCAGTGGAGATTCGACAGCTTTTAAGTAATCCTTAAAATGCTGAAGAAGTTTCTCTTTGGATACCGTTTTTATATACTCGGTGTTAAAAGAGATAAGTTTCTTACGGTCAAATAAGCTGTTGGATTTGGTCAGGCGGTTAATATCAAAAGAGTCGATTAGTTCTTCAAGTAACATAATCTCTCTGCCGTCGCCCGGGTTCCAGCCGAGCAGCGCGATAAAATTAACCATAGCTTCAGGAATATAGCCGCTCCTGAAAAAATCAACGACATTGACCTCCGGCAGGGCGGCGCCAAGATATTTTGCCATAGCGTCGATACCCGGCATATCCGGTTCCGCCTTACCGGCAATAAAGCTGTTTAGTTCTTCGACACTAATATTCCCAGCCCCTGCAAGTTTTTCAAGGTCGATATCTTCTGTTGCCTTGATTGCTTTGCGAAGGGCCTTCGGGCGCTGGCGTTTGGAAAGTTTGCCGCCGCTTTCGCTTACGGTAACGGACATATGTGCATAAATCGGCCTGCGAAATCCGAGGGCGTCCTGTAATGCCTGCTGGCCGGCTGTATTGTTGAGATGTTCCTGGCCGCGAATGATGTGGGTTACTCCCATAAGCTCATCATCCACAACGCATGCAAAGCTATATGTTGGGAAGCCGTCGCTCTTTTGTATGATAAAATCGCTTATTTCGTCGGCTGCAAACCTGACCTCTCCGCGTACCACATCGGTAACCACAATCGGCTCATCCTGCGGTACCGCAAAGCGAACCGTTACAGACCGGCCCTGCGTTT
>CAJVYK010000078.1 GCA_913009865.1 uncultured bacterium | reverse complement strand
CGCTGATCTCGAAGACCAGATGTATCTTTGCGGAATCAAGTTTTTGCTGATCCAGGAATTTTCTCATAGATTGGATGTCAGAGCCGATCGTGGCATAAAAATCTTTTTTACCGCCTTGTACTACACATGCTACAGTCTTCTTGCAATCAATATCAAATCCGATATACTTATCCATTAGGAGCCTCCTGAAAAAAGTTATTGTGGCGTTTCGACGACCACGCGCCAAGATGGCAGGGCCGTTACGACGAGCCCGAGTATAACAAAACCGGGAGGCTCCGGTTACATAGCTTATCCGCGTTAATTTATGCCATAGGTATCTGTGGCCAATTTTTGTATTAAAAATAGACGTAATCTGTTATAATGTCAACGAGCAAATTTAGTAGGTTTGCTCAAGTTACGAGTCACTGCGCAGCACGCCTCACGGCGGAGCGACGAGCCACGAGCCACAAATTATGGTTGACAAAGAACAATTTGAAACTGTCGGCGACGGATTATTAGTACGAGCGCCGGCTAAAATAAACTTAAGTCTGCTCATAGCCGGGCAGCGGGCCGACGGTTTTCACGAGATAGAAACCGTAATGGCCAAGGTCAACTTCTTCGACGAAATCCTCATTCAGCGGGGAACAAAAACCGGTATCGAGCTTATCTGCAAAGGCCCGCTTTGGGCGCCGGCTGGAAGAGAAAATCTCATCTACCGGGCCTGCGAAATGCTTCTGGATAGCTGCCGCTCACAGAACGTCATACCCGCCAAAACAGGTATCAAAATCACCCTGACAAAAAACATCCCTGCCGGCTCCGGCCTGGGTTCGGCAAGCAGCGATGCAGCGGCAACTCTTATCGCTGTAAATAAATTCCTGCAATTAGCCCTCGACAAAAAAAGCCTGAGCAAATTAGCAGCCAGATTAGGCAGTGACGTAGCCTTCTTCCTGGATGGGCCATTGGCGATTTGCACTGGAAAAGGCGAAAAAATTGAAAAATTAAACGAAAATTTTAATTTCTCAGCGATTCTGATTCTGCCGGATGTAAGTGTTTCTACAAAAAAGGTTTACGCCAATTACAAGCACGACCCTGCTCTTTATGAAAAACTCAATACCAGAATAAACAGGTACATCCGAAAAAACAGGATTGATTTAGTATCTAAAATGTGCGCAAATATGTTGCAAACAAGTTGCTTCTGCTTGTATAAAGGGCTTGCTGAGTTGAAAGCTAAAATTGAATCGTTGTTGGGTATCGGGTCTCTGTGCCTGAGCGGGAGTGGTTCAGCTTTTGTTTATATTGTTGACGATAGGGACGAGGAAAAAGCGAGGGAATATCAATACAAGCTTAAGGAAAAAACCGGCTGTAAAACTATTATCGTGAGCAACAATAAATGGTAAGGAATTAAAAAGTAAAAGCTGAAAAGTAAAATTCAAAAAAGCGGCTAAGCAGTCAGAGTGTGAAGAACGCAATAGGATACGCACAATACAAGATACAAGATAAGCGAGGCAAAAAAATGGAAATCAGTGAGGTCAGAGTCAAACTAATAAACAACAAAGACGATAGATTAAAAGCCTTTTGCTCGGTGACGATGGACAATGAGTTTGTGGTTCGCGATATCAAGGTCATTGAAGGTACGAGCGGCTATTTCGTTGCTATGCCTTCGAGAAAAATGAGCGACCATTGCGAAAAATGCGGGGGCAAAAACCATCTCAGAGCCAAGTTCTGCAATAATTGCGGTGCGTCGCTTCCGGAAGATCGGGCGAGGAAAGATTTCAAAGGCAGAATGAAGCTGCACGCTGATATCGCCCATCCGATTAACTCGGAATGCAGGCAGAAAATTCAGGAAAAAGTTACAGCCGCCTTCGAAGAAGAGCTGGAAAAATCAAAACAGCCCGGCTATAAACCTCTCGATATGGATGAGCCGGATGACGATGTTCCTGAAATAGTTTCGTAGTTACAAAAAGTAGAAGTCATCCCCAAACCTGCTTTGATGACGAAAATGAGAACTTTTGGCGCCTGGCAAGGAGGCCGAAACAGGCATAGCTACAACTATTCCGATGCAGGCCCCTAAGGGGCAGGCCGACTTTTGTCCAGACGACAAAAGAGCCATTTGCAGACCAAATGAGGTTTTGGGATGGCTTCTACATAAGTTATAAGTTCTTCTATACTCTTATGTTCTTATGTGCTTTGATAAATCATTAAGTGGTAAGGTCTTCAAGAACCTTATCGAGAGCGACATCTAATCGCTCATTGAGGTCGTATTCACCTTCGGTAAGCTGCTGACGAACGTGAAGAACTTTTTCCTTGCGAACCTCCGGCAGCGAGGCAATCTTTTTTAACACCATGCCGATGGGCGTAGTATTGATATTTTCGAGAATCTGCTCCATTATCAAATCCTCATTGCCGGCCAGGTTCTCATTGACAGGACTCATTCCTTGTTCTTGGCTTTCAAAACAATCTTTGGAACCGAAATTCGACATCTTAACTACCTTATTTGACAGGCTACAAGCGAAAATATCCGTAATATCGTCTGAAAGCCGATAACCACTATATCTTGTATGTCCCATAAATCCTTTCTGAGACCCTAAACAGCTTCACAGTGTTGATATCGACAGGAGCGGCTGGAAAACTTTAGAAAAGTTTAGTTTTTGCTTAACTGCCACAGAAGCATATAGTTACATCAATTCGTGGCAAAATACGGCTTATCAATACTAAAAACCGGCTTTTGAAGAACCCTATTTTCACACGAAAAACGGTTGCAGAAGTCTATCTGGGAAAACTGGGTAATACACAACATATAGTGCTAAGTAAAAAATTTTAGGAATACAAAACCCGAAATGCCAAAATTGAATCCGCCGACAGTATAATCGGCTGATTTCAATAGTAATATTTGAACTCCAGGTCCACCTTCCAGGTATCAGCCAGGCCTTTCTTTTTGGTCAATTTAACCTTCGTACACTGCAAATTCGCCCAGCGAAGCTGGATTGTAGAAAGAAATTTGGCAAACCTTGTTATGTCAACCTGCTTTAGAACCAGTTGGGCACTTTGGCTTTTCTGACCGCCGGAAGTTGTGATTATTCCTGAACTGAGCTTATAACTGGTCGATGGTATTTTGCACAAATTGGCTATCCTTTCAACAGCGACGGCATAATCAAATTCAGCAGCGGCTGTCCTCGAATCAGCAAACTGGAGTCTATCAGGGTCGAGAGTTAAAATCTCTGCCATTATTTTCTGGGCCTTTTCATATTGTGCTTTCTCGGTTTCCCAGCTACGTTCTGCGTCCGGCAAATATACGCCCCGAATAAACAACGGCCACAGGGCAACCACAGTGGGAACGAGTATATAATACAAAATCGGATTCTTGTATATATCTTTCATAATATTCAGTCGTTAGTATTCAGATTGCTTCGCTGCGCTCGCAATGGCAAGAAAAACAATTATTTTTTCGGCACAATCGTTATGTGGAAATTGTCGCGTCCACCCTTTGTCTCGAGACTATCTTTTAAGTTCCCCAATTTAGTTTTCTCGATTTCTTTGCGCAACCTCAGCGTGTTTGGCCGACTGGATGTATCGCCTGCTATACTAATGGCCTTGGTTGTAATGGAAATCGAATCTATATTTAGTTTCGTCTGTGCTGCGCATTTGTTAAATGCATCGAGCATCAAAGTCAGCTTTGCCGATACGGACTTTTCACCTGTGGTACTTAACAGGCCTTTATTAACACTTTCAGTACGTCTCTTTTCAGTGCCGAGTTCTCTTACAACCTCTTTGATTTTGGCTGGCGGTTTTTTGCCTAACATAACGGCTGAGTACTGTTTCCCGAGTTTTTCGCGCAGTTGGTTACGGTATTTATTTTTCTGTAACAATTGCAATTGGAAATACAGACCGACAGCAAGCATAAGAACAACCATAGAGTAACTTGCGAACTTCAGCGCTTTTTGCAGCCGAACTTTTTTACCCTGAAAGGGGCTAAAATCATTGCGGAAATTTATGCTTTGCGTCTTTTCCAAATGAGCCAAAGCCGCCCCATAAGCAATTGCAAAATCAACCGGGTCGGCACAATCGGCCATGGTCTGCGGCTCGGCTGCGGCCTCCTGGAGCCAATCTATACCGCTGGTTTCGACACCCAGCTTTTCACTAAGCTGCTGACAATCCACAGAGCCGGCAGAGTCGAAAACCTTAAGACAATTTATTGGTTCGTCAGTTTCAACCAGGCCTGTAGTTACAGGCACTTCCCTTGCGAGCAGTTCGGCTCTGCTCTGTGCCGGGCTGAGAAGAAATGTTCGTACAGCCGATTGTTTCTGCTCCCCACTACCTATACGCCGGTGCGGAACAATAAGATAACCGTTGCGGCGGGAAAGCACAGCAAAGAGCGGACGCGAATCTTCAGGCAGGGATACATTTCGACCGATAAATCTTGACAGACAATTGACGTCCGGCTCTATGGTTACCGGGTCAATATTATTACTTTGCAAAGAAATAAGAATATCTGAGAGTATTTTCCTCTGTGCGGTAAAGACGGCTAATTCCGAGCCGGTCTGGTTACTTGAAGTTATTTTGAAAGCTATCGCAACGTCGGTTATGTCCGTAGCGAGAGCTTCCTCAGTATCAAACCTGATGGTTGAAGCGATTTGTTTGGCATCATCAAACTCGCTGTGCACATTATGCTGCATAAACATTGCGCAATCCAAAGCCACGGCAACTTCAGAAAATCCCAATTCTCGCTCGGCACAACCCTGAGAAATAAGATTTGCCAATACCCGCAGGTTTGGCTCATCTGATTCTTCGACAGAGACACTAAAGCAGCCCAGGATATTGTGCTCCCGACCTTGCGAACCGAGGCAAACCACTGTCGCTGCGTTCTTGCTTATATAAATTCCAAGATAGTTCTGACCTTTCACTTCGAGCAAACTCCTAAGAGACCGTATTGCGTATGCTTGTGCCTGCGAAAGCAGGTATCGTATTGCGTAATGCGTTGGTCTCTTACGCGATACGCATCACGCACGACAAACATTCAGCCGGAGATTATGGCAATTCGTTCCATTTTTTTATCATCTTTCGTTATCGCTATAATAGCAGATGCCTTTGCCACTCCACTTATTGCAGTTACTTTAATCGTGAAAAACCTGCTGACAGTTGTGATATATTTTTCGCACTTTCCAATCGAATCAGAATATCTAAACAGCGATTTTTTCAAATCTTCTATGTCCGCAAAGGGCTTCATACGTCTTCGCTGTATGATCTCTTCGGCTATTTTCTCAGCGTCCCCGCCGAAAATAAAAGCCGCTTCCAATACATGTCGCGGTGCGGTATTTATATTAACCTTTCTCGAAGCCCACATCCCCATATATTTCAGAGCCGATTCTTTTCTGCTTTCGCTGATTATAGTCGGTCTGGCAAGGACCTCGGTATCAATCAGCGAGCTGTGAAAAAGTTTTGCAAAATCAACGGTTTGCTTGGTCACCTGTTCGGAAACCGATATTGTAGTCGTTTTGAATCGGGTAGTTCTGCTTCTTCTTCCACGTCTGCTTCTTGTCCCTACTTTTATCGGCGTTCTTTTCTTTATCGGCTTGAAGTCAAATTTGAACGGTTTTATCTTACTTATTTGCTCCAACTGCCGTTTTAGCGCATCGATCTGTTCGTCTCCGACATCCATCCACTCGCAGAAAGTCTCGAACCCCGCCTGGGCTTCGCGCCGCACTTTCTTATTGTCCAGAAGCGCCCAGCCGACAGGGTATTTTGCATTTTCGTCTTCAATTTCAATCCTGACTGTGGTAGAGCCAATCTCGAACTCAACCGGCTCGGTTACAAACGGCCAGGGCGGACCGTAGGGACCTCGAACCGTCAAGGAATTAGGGTCGTTAAAGTCGGCAACACCACTGGCATAATTAACATCATTGACATCATTTAAGCTGCCCGCCGTACTGAAAGGGTTTTCGCCCCTGCTTGTTGCCGGCGTGGCCCACTGGCGCCAAAGCTCCTTGTACTCGGCCTCGCTAAGGATAAATAAATCGGAAAAATCCGGCTCGTTCGGACGGCTAATCAGTTGCGGATTAATATCTTCCAGCGTTGCAAGTGCATATTTTATCGCCGACTCACAACCGTAGCGAGCTTTGCTGTAGTCTATGATATACTGTTGGCGGTAACGCTGGGCGGACACACGGCTGCTTAACGTATAGCCCAGCGTCGAAAGCACAACCAACAGCACTAATGTCACCAAAAGCACAATACCCGGACGGCTTCGGCAACCACTCCGGTTATTTAGACCTTTTAAAAAGTTCCTCATTACTTTGTTCTTTACCATCCTCTTTTTTTACGAATATGAATCTGATTTTTCTGGTTCTATCGATAGCTATGGTTCGTGTGATTTTTCCCGCATCCGGCACATCCAAAGTACCGTCTAATGTCTTAAAGGGCTCGGCAAAAGAAATAGTTACCACAACAGCTTTAGGTAACGAAGCGCTCGTCCATCTATCTAAAAAATCTTCTCCCTTCGGCACCTGTATCTTAAAAAAAGTAACGCCGTCGCAAATCGGCACAAAAAGCTCTCTCTCCCAACTCTCTTTCTGTTCATCGAGCAGCTTGTCTTCCACCCCAATCCCTCCGTAACTTCGGTATAAAACAAGGCCGTTGACATCACTGTCATAATCATAGCTGCTCTGCCAGATAATTCTTTCAAATGTCTTTTTTTTATTATCTTTGTCGTAGATAGTTTTCAGAATTTCCAGCCGGGCGGCCTGGAAACCATCTTTAAATTTATTCTTAATAGTAACTCTCGTTTCCGAATCGGCCGTAATTATTCCGTCGAGGTCTTCGGCAATGCGCTGAAGAACTTCGCAGGGCAGCCGGGAGCTGTCGAGCTTGCGTATGACAGCGGCAGCGCCGGTTCCGGCTCGGCTGTAAATACCCAGCACTGCGACCAAAACCATCGTCCCTATAATCAGCGCCGCAAGCACCTCAGCCAGCGAAAAAGCCGACTGTTGTAACGGTTTGGCTCGCACGTTTCTCGCATCTATAAACATAGCGTCTTTTATAATAATCCTTTGTCCCTCATCCATTCTATAATTTCGCCAATCGACCAATCTTTATAGCCATCCGGCAAACCAAGAGGGTTTTTGTTGCCCTGTTCTACCTCAACCTCACCATCCGGTTTTTGCTCGTCCGGCTCGGCTTGCTTGTCCGGCTCGGCTTGCTTGTCCGGCTCGGCCTGTTCGGCCTGTTCGGCCTGCTCAGCCAACTGTTCCTGTTCTTTTTGCTTCTGCTCAATAATTTCAAGCAATTGTTTCTTTGTCAAATCGGTCAGCCAGTGCGTCAACTCAACCGTTTGCACCTGGCCATCGGTGTCGTTATACTCGGCGGAGCAAATCGCCTGAACCCACATTCGCTCCGTTATCGGCTCGTAAAACGTCTCAACAGTTGTTTGCCATTGAATTTGCGGATACTTATCGCTGCTGCCTATCTCAGCCATCTCCGTCACTGAATCGGCGGACAGAAGAGCTTCCATATTCTCGCGCGCAATCCAAAAGGCCTGGTAACGCTGCGCCGAATCTGTCGCCGAGGCTATACAACGGTTGTAAACAGTCAACACACCCGAACTGACAAGTGCCAGTATAATCAGAGCCGCCGCAACTTCCGGCAGGCTAAAACCCTTTTTAGCGTATAGCGTATAGCGTATAGCGTTTAGTTCTCTTTTACTATTCGCCACCCACTCTATGCTATCCGCTATTTTTTTAGAACAGCATTTCATCTTTATCTTTCGGCATCAAGATTTCGACATCACCCTTTTTCAGCGTAACAATCCTGTTTATGCGATTGACCACGACCGAATACGCCTGCTCATTTTTGTCGAACAGAACGATTTTCCCGCCATACTGCCAACCCGAACGACCAGCTCTAAACTTTGCTCTGCCTTCATTAGTGTATTCTCCATCGTCGAACAAAACATAGGCAACCCGGCAGTCGTCGCTAAAATCATTTTTGGCAATAATTTCTTCCTCCAGAACCTCTGATATATCAGGGGTTGTAATCTGGCGAAGCGTATAGGTCTGTTCTGTCATATCAATAATAACTTCGTATCTTCTATCGCTCTGGGCCGCTGCGGTCGCAGCCATTTGCATCGTCGAGACAAGCTCCTGTGCCTGTGCCTTAAATGTGTTCTTTCCGAGTAATCCGAAAAGATTTGTCATCGCCATAAGCACAAACAGCGATACTATCAAAACCACCACTATCGACTCAGTAAGCGTAAAACCCGGATTAGCGTTTGCTATCGTATAGCGTTTACCTGTGTCAGTCCTACGGACTCCTTGCGGCGAGCTATCGTACAGCCCTTCTTCTCTATCTGCTATCCGCTGTCCGCTGTCCGCTATTTTAGTATGCATCGGTACTGAGCAGGTCGGCATCGTAGTCCTCACCGCCTTCTTCACCGTCGGCGCCGTAACTTTTGATTACAAACGGCTTTCCGCTCTCTGGAAAACGCTCATAAATAAAATCGTTTCCCCAGCCGTCTTTAGGAATTTCGGTCGTTTCCAGATACCCACCCGGCTCATAATTCGTAACATCGCTCGGCTGCTCAATAAGTTCTACAAGCCCAACATCTTCGGTCGGGTACCGACCGGTGTCCATCTTGAATTGATTAACCGCCGTGTGAAGAAGCTTCAAATTTGCCTTGGTGGTCGTAACTTTGGCCTGGTCTATCTTGGACACTACTTTTGTTGCTACCAACGTGGCGAGCAGGCCGATAATAATCAGTACAGCCATAAGCTCGACCATCGTAAAACCATACCTGACATTTCTTTTTCTCTTTTTCATTCTTCTATCAAACTCCTAAACTAACCAAACAGCATTCAGCGTATTTTTAAAATTTCACATCTGAAATTTCCAAAATCGGCAATATCGTCGCATAAGCAATTACACCGATTATTACAGCCATAACAATTATAATAAGCGGCTCGACCACAGCGCTCAATCTTTCAATAACTATGTCAGTTGAGGCCTCAAGATTTTCACTGATACTTTTAAGCATCGTCTCTAATTCACCGCTTTTTTCCCCGACAGCAACCATATGAGCAATGGCCGGGTCGATAACACCGCTATCCCTAAGTGGCGTTGCAATATCAGCGCCGGCAAGAATCCTCTCGCGTGCCTGCTGGATGGCTCTTTTCATAAGAGAGTTTCCGGTAACTTCCGCCAC
>CAJVYK010000077.1 GCA_913009865.1 uncultured bacterium | reverse complement strand
TTTTTGCCTTGTTTCCACGCTTTGTTGCCAATACATCAGCCCAGATTTTGGCCGGCCCCGATGCTATTCTCGAAGTGTCTATAAACCCTGTGCCGCCATATTTGAGATCTTTCGCATCGTTGGCGTTTGTCAGCGCCGCCGCTGTTATATGCGGCAGATGACTTACATTTGCAAAGATTTTATCATGCTCGGCTGCTGTCATCAATTTCACGGAGCAGCCAAGGTCCGACCAGAATTTCTTAAGGGTTCGTACCGAGGGTGTATGTGTTTTTTTTGTTGTTGTCAGAATACAGTCGGCCCGGTCGAACAAATCGTCTCTGGCAAATTCAACGCCCCTTTGTTCTGAGCCGGCAATCGGATGGGAGCCGACATAGTGAATGGTTTCGGGCAGTCTTTTAGCCGCCCAGCGGTGCGGCAGAATTTTTGTCGAGCCGACATCGGTGACAATACAGCCCCTCGGTAATGCCCCGCCAATTGCGCTAAAGATTTCCTCGAATGTGCTTATGGGCGTAGCCAGGATGACAAGGTCCGCCCCGGAAACACTCAGCTTTATATCGTCAACGATTTCGGTTGCGACCGCTAATTGTCTGGCTTTAGTGCGGGTGGCGGGGCGGTGGGTGTAACCTACTGTTTTTACGCCGGCAAAAGAGCGTAAAATCGTTAGGGTTATTGAACCGCCTAAAAGGCCGAGTCCTATTACGGTTATTTGTCTTAAGTCTTTCAAAGTCAAGGCCTTATGGAGATATACTTCAAAATAGATACCGCTAAAAAGTATAGTAACCCAGCACGGATGTCAAATTTTTTCTTTGATTTATGTTATTAAAATGTTAGTATCTTGATTTGAATGAAATAAGGATAAGCTCTTAGCCCCGTGTTTTATGCGGGGTTCGTTAATAATTAAAATGCCAGACAACAACAATAAAATCGGCAACGGCGATTATTTGGACTTCGAAGAAAAAGTAGCTGAGCTTGATCGGCAGATAGAGGAGCTGCGCAGATTAAGTTCCATCAAGGGCATTGGCTATTTCGCTGAGATTCGCCGCCTGCAGCGAGAGCAGGTCACCGAGCTGAAGCGGGTCTATTCGAATCTGACCGCCTGGCAGACTGTCCAGGTGGCACGTCATCCGAAAAGGCCGCTTCTTCCTGACTACCTTGACCTGATGGTGAAAGATTTTCGTGAATTGCACGGCGACAGATGTTTCGGCGACGACCGGGCAATCATAACGGGCTTTGGGCAGATTGGCAGAGAGAAGGTACTGATTGTCGGCCAAAACAAAGGCAAAAACACAAAGGAAAAAATTGCCTGTAATTTCGGATGTCCCAATCCTGAGGGCTACCGTAAGGCGCTAAGCAAGATGAAATTTGCTGAGAAGTACGGCATTCCTGTCGTTACGCTCGTTGATACGCCTGGCGCCCATCCGGGCATTGGCGCCGAGCAGCGGGGCCAGGCCCAGGCGATAGCGGTCAATCTTATGGAGATGTCACGTTTGAGAGTGCCGGTAATTTGCGTTTGTATCGGCGAGGGTGGTTCAGGCGGCGCTCTGGGGATAGGCGTAGCTGATAAGCTGGCGATGCTTGAATTCGCATATTATTCGGTAATCTCGCCTGAGGGCTGTGCGGCGATTCTCTGGCGTGACGGCTCACAGGCCCCCGATGCCGCCGAGGCGCTTAAATTAACCAGCGGGGATTTGTATAAGTTGGAGTTGATTGACGCTGTTATTTCCGAGCCCCTTGGGGGTGCACATCGTAATGTTCACGATACCGTTTATAATGTCGAGAAATATATCGTCAAAACTCTGCGCGACCTGAAGCGCACGAAGATCGACAATCTGCTTGAGAGTAGATACAGGAAGTTGCGTTCGATAGGAAGCTATTCGACAGCCGGCGATAGCGCCAAATCCAAACCGGGCAAAGCTAAGATAAAATCAACGATAAAAGCCGTCCCGACCAAACCAAAACGCATTCCCGCCAAAGTATGATAATGAAAAAGGGCTGTGAACTTTTCCGCTCACAGCCCTTTGCCGTCATACGAATATGCACCTGTCTGAACTACGGCCCTGAGGTCAGCCACTGGTCTGCCATAATGGCAAAGTCAAAGAAGTTAACTATGCTGTCGAGGTTCAGGTCGGCACTTGGGTTGCTGCCGGTCTTGGGGGTAAAGTAGTAATCCTCAGTTTCGCCGATGTCGTACCCGCCGTTAGGCCCTGACCCGCCATTGCCGACCATACCAGCGCCGCTGCCGCCAGCCCATTTTTGGCCGGAAAGCGTAATACGCATCCAGATTGGCTCGTCACCGCCACTGCTGGTAGCCGGATGCCAGGAGTTGAACGCCGGTGTAACAACCGTGTTCAGGCCGAGTGCCAAAGTGCCGGCGGCAAGCAGTTGGTTCTGCACCGCCCACTCGGGCACGGTCGTGCCGTCATCACAGTTCAGAGTATCGTCCCAGTCGCCGTCGCGGTCGAAGTCGAACCAGACATTGGCGTACAAATCGACGGTAGCATCAATCACGTTGACCACATACTTAAACTTGGTCTGCTTGCAATGCGGCAGTTGCAGCGGCATGCCGAGCACGCCGTCGTCGGCCAGGTCGCGGTCCGGCTGGTTGAGAAGCGGAAGGATATTGTTGGTCGGATCCTGGTCGAAGAGGATGTCGGCCTCCTGTTCGCGCGTAACCGCCTGTCCCAGATGCGCCACGGCCGTTGGTGCCAAATGAAGCGGCCCGTGCGGAGGTGAGCCGGCCTGATAAACGGTCGGGAAGTTAGCCATAACACCCCACGGATAAGCCGTCATCGCAGCGGCAGCGCCGAAACTGTTACTGCTGTCGGGCGCATCGCCAAGGTCGCTTTTTGCCTCGTGGGCCTCGTGAATCTCAAAGACCCAGCGCCGTTCGGTCTGGCCGCTATTGTTGATGAACTGAAGCAGCTGGCGGGCGATAAGGAAATCTCCACCCTCAAGCTCAATCGACTCGACAGGGTGAGGAGCGTTGGGGTCAACCGTGATATCGAAGAACACATCAAAGAAGCTGTCAACAGCGAAATCCTGCGGTAGGTTCTCAACCGGTATCCACGGCAAATCCTCCTGCAGGCCGCCGACACGCAGTTCCTTGAATGGCTCCGCTCCGAGCTGCGTGCGAAGCTCTACCGGGCTAAGGCCGACCAGGTCCATTTGCACTATTTCGGTCTGTATCTCGCCGGGGTCCTGCCGGCCGTTGAGATTGCCGTTCTGCAAGCGCATAAACTGGGTGGCCTCACCCGGCAGCGCCCCAATATCGTCCTGGACGTCAAAACCGGGGACAGGCACAAAGCCCTCGTTATTCAGCCCACTGCCGGCGGGGATGGGCTGGCCGTTGCGTGTCCACCAGCCGACCAAATCGATTATGATGTTGTGACATGTAACCTCGAATTCCAGACCTAAGTGTAATACCGTGCAGTATGGTATGGTGTTAGGCCCCCACCAGTCTGCCTTGATGATGTACCAATTTTCAGCCGGGTCGCTCAGGTCAGGCACAATGGTGTAGCTGAAGTTCGGGAAAATATCGTCGATATGGCTGAGCAGTACCGGCGGGCTGGACCAGTTACCGCCGTTTGGCGCTGCGAGAGGAAGACCCGATTCGATTCGGCCTTCGATGTGAAAATCATTGGGCTCCAGGTCGGGATTATTGATATCCTGGTGAACGTCGATATTAATTCCTGCCACCACCCCTTGGTCAACGGGGTTCGGACGGACTATCAGGTTTGCCCATAGATTCCATGGCCTGGGAACAAATTGGCCCGGCGGTGGGATAGGGGCTGTTCCGCCGACCCACTGTGCATTCTCATCCACGATGAAAAACTGGGCTTTTGTTATATCGAATCCGGGGTTGTTCATATATCCGTCTGCCACCGGATTAGCCGCAGCCACACCGGCTATTGCGGTGTTTATGGTAATCGTGGTGGGAACGTTCCAGGGTATCGTCGCCGGCACATTCCAGTGCCAGGAGCGGATATTGCCGTTGATGTCCTGAATTCCGAATGAGACGGCGTTAATCTGATTCCCATTTTGGTCGAACTGTGGCGGGAATACGGTTAAGGTGATGGTCGAGTTGGACAGGTCTGGGTCTTTTCCATAGTCGAGCATCCAGGCACTGGCGTAAACTCCTGGCGATGGTAACGTGTCATCTCCCCATGCCATCACCAGCCCGGACTCTTCCGGGTCGCCTGCGCCGCCCCCGCCGCCACCGCCCCAAACGTACAGTTCCGGCGGTGCAAACTGGGTGTCCGGATAGGGCTCACCCTCGAATTCGTTATCAGGGTTCCGTAACTGCGCCATATATGCGTCCCATTGGGATTGTGTCATTGCTTCGACCGGTCCTGTAAGCAGTGCCCTTTGCCATTCCTCGGCTGTTTTGATTCCAAAGTATGGTTCGGCATAAGCCGGGCCGGCCGCCACAAGGCAGCTTACAACAATACAAATACAAACAACTAACAACTTCGCATTTACTCTTGTCATAATAAAATCCTCCTGAAAAATTGTTAAAAATACTTACTCGTTATAGCTTTTCTTACGGCAACAGCCGTAAGGTATCCTCATCGCTGTTTACTTTACTTTGCGCGCACAATCAGCGGACGTATTCCGGTTGTTTGAAGACTCTCTGGAGGTATGGACAGATAATAAATGGACTTTACCCAGCTAAAAACTACAATGGCAAGTTGTCTTCCGCGCAAAAAGGCAGGAATAGAACAAGAGAAAAACATAGTCGCCGCTCCTCGCCAAGACCACGATAAACCGTCGGAAATGCTACCCCATTATCGAATTGAAGTCAAGAAAAATATCGGAACTTTTTTGCGGTTTTTCTCGTAAATCCGGGGAAGACAAAGGTTATATACTCACTTGCAGGCCTAAAAACCGGCTTTTGTGGCTATACTTTTCTATACTACATGCAGAATCTGCATCTGATTTCTAATTTTTCTTTTATGCCTTTTCTTCTTAGCCCCCCTCCCGAAATGGATGCCCGGCGGTATTGCGGCGGTGTCCGAGTTATCCCTATTCGCTGCGCTGTTCACTGAGCGTTATTTTTAACTTCTCTTGGCTCTTTGCCTTCTTCGATAGCCGTTATTTTCCTTATCCTTCTTAGGTGTCTGCCGCCGTTGAATTCGGTACTGAGCCAGACTTCCACTATTTTTCGCAGTAGTACCTCTCCTGTCAGGTCCCCTGACACGCAAAGCACATTTGCGTCATTGTGATGGCGTGAAATTTGGGCGCTTAGTTCGTCGTGGCACAATGCAGCTCTTATTCCTTTTATTTTGTTTGCTGTTATGCTCATCCCTATGCCGGTTCCGCATGCTAAGATAGCTTTGTCGGCCTGTTTTTTCGCTACCGCCATTGCTGCCAGATAAGCCGGGTCAGGGTAATCAACGGGGTTACTGTCAGTGGTACCCACGTCGATACACTCATGTCCCAACTGAGCGATTATGGCCTTGATTTGCTGTTTGGCCTCGAAACCACGGTGGTCACTTCCAACTACTATTTTCATATCACAAGCTCGCTAATCCTTTTTTTCACAGCTTTCTCTATCAGTTCAGCACAATAGTCGTAAACCTGCTGTGGCTGGCCTATCGGGTCAGGAATATCCTTATCTTCTGCTAATAACACGCACTTATTTACAGCTTCAGGGCTGAGGGCGGTAATTCGTTCGCGGTGCATTCGGCTCATTGCGAATATAAAATCACATTCTTTGATGAGCTGTTCGGACAGTGTTCCGCTCTTGTGAGCTTTTATATCAATCCCCTTAGCCGCACAAGCTGCTATTGACTCCGGACTTGCCGGCAAACCAGCCATATCCATAATGCCGGCAGAAAACGTTTTATAACCTTTTTTTTCCAGGTCGTCAACCTCGCATTCCAATTTTTCCGCCCAGCATTTACGGAATATTCCTTCAGCCATAGGGCTTCGGCAGGTATTGCCGGTGCATACGAACAGAAATTTAATCTCTGACAGTGCTTCCAGTTCTGTTTCGGAGTATACGCCCACCCTTAAAATTTGCAGTCCCTTTCCGCCTATTTTCACGACACTACTGTTTTTTTTGTATTTGCACGGCCCTGCGTCCAGCAGCAGTTCGATTTGCCCTGAGAAGTAAGCGAGAACCTGCTCTGGCTCCACAGCCGGCTTTTGGCCTGTTATGTTCGCACTTGGCGCAACCACTGGGCTTTTCGTTGACTGCAGCAGCATTGTTGCGACCGGATTATCAGGACATCGAATACCTATGGAGTTGTCTTTATACAAACCTTCGAAAACTTCTTTGTCAAAATGGGCTTGCTGTTTTTTAATATCCTTATCGTCTAATTCGAAGACTATTGTCAAAGGGCCAGGCCAGCCGTTTCGGATTAGTTTTTCTGCCTTCAGTCCGACTTTCGGCAGATACTTTTTAACGTCGGTTTTTTGGCTGATATGTAACGTATAGTATTTGTCGGGGTCTCTGCCTTTAAGGTTATTTAGTTTGATTAGCGAGTCGGGTTTGACTCGGCTGGCGATTCCATAGACGGTTTCGGTAGGGAAAGCCACCAGTCCGCCGTCGTCTATGATTTGCGCAGCTTCTTTGATTTTCGCCGAATCGATTTTTGCAGCGTCGAGTTTTACGATTTTTGTCTGCATCTTTATTTAGTCAGCGTCAGTCCGTGTCCAAAAACTTTTTACTTAAACTGTGTTAATCTGCGTTAATCTGTGTCTAAAAAAGTAAAATTGGTCAGTTTGAGTTATTTAGTCAGCGTCAGTCTGTGTCTAAAGATACACTAAACAACCCGAAATAGCAAGATTTTCCGGGGGGTACCCCAATACGAAATGTCATCTCCGCACACCTCATTTTTGCGGTCAAAAAGTCTCGAAAAACTAACTGTCCCATTTTCGCCCTCGATAAATTCTTGTTAAATCAGCCGAATCCTAATAATATCTAATTGCTGTTTTTGCTGTTTCGGGTAGCATATAGACTTGAATAGTTATGCCGGAAAAAGATAAGACATATCGCATTTTTATAAGCGCCGCTGAACCAAGTGCCGACGCCCACTGTGCAGGTTTAATAACAGCTTTACGGCGAAGCGGTTACGATATCGAATTTGTCGGCGTAGGCGGGCCGAAAATGGCCGCCGCCGGCTGCAAATTGCTGGAAAACACCGTCAGCAAAGCTGCAATGACATATAAGGCGATTAGCCAGGTCGTTCGCTTCTACAAATTGATAAGGCGTATAAGGCGTTTTTTTAAAAGCAATAAGGTTGACTTAGTCATCGTTTGCGATTCGCCGGCTTTCAACTTCCACATCGCAAAAGCGGCTAAAAAAGCAGAAATTAAGACCCTTTTCTACGTAGCTCCCCAATTATGGGCCTGGGCCGGCTGGCGAATCGGAAAGCTTAGAAAATGCTGTGATAAGCTTTGTTGCATACTGCCGTTCGAGCAGGAATGGTTCAGCCAAAAAGGCATCGATGTAATTTTCGTAGGCAATCCGCTGCTCGATGAACTGGACGCTAATTTGGGCAGTTACAGAAGAAAATATGCTGATTTTGAGCCGGGAAATGCCCAAATTGCTCTTATGCCCGGCTCACGAGCCGCTGAAATAGATTCGCTGTGGCAGCCGATGCAGCAGATAGCAGTTCGCATAAGGCGAAAATATCCTAACGTTACTTTCACTGCTGTAGCTGTGGACGAGCAGAGAAAAGAAATTCTAAAATCGATGCACATTCTCGGTTTCAGATGCAAATATACAGTCGGCTCGGTCGGTAATACCGCCCGCACCGCTGATTTTGCAATTGTGGCCAGCGGCAGTGCCACTCTGCAGGTAGCGGCGCACGGCTGTCCTATGGTGATAATGTATCAATCAAGCAAATTCTTATGGCATCTGATAGGACGATGGCTGCTGAAAACAAAACATCTGTCCCTGGTCAATATCTTAGACGATAGGGAATTAGTGCCGGAATTTATGCCGTATTTCAGCTCGATTGAACCGATTGTGGAAGTAATCGAGCAGCTCCTGGAAGATAGTGATATGTTAGCTCAAATCAGCGGTGAGCTTATTGAATTGGCAAAGCCGTTAGGACAGGGCAGCGCAGCGGAAAGGACAGCACAAGTCGTTCTTGAAATGCTGCATTAAATATTAGTAATAAAAACGATTTTTAGAATTGGGTTTAAAAAAATTGCGGTTTTGGTCGCTATAATTTAGAATTGGAATTATCCAGAATTGTAAAAAAAATGGGGATTTCTAATTGATTATTGATTACTGATTATTGATTATTGAGCGGAAAATGGAGTTGCTTATGTTGGTTTGGGTGGTTTAGACAAAACAGGCAAGGGGGAAACGAGTAAAAACGTTTAAAAATGTTCGAAAAATGTGGAAAAATTACGAAAATTTGCGGGAAAAATGGTAAAAATTGAGAAAAAGTAAGTAAAAAAACGCAGAAAGATTTTACCACGAAGCCACGAAGAAAGTAAAAAGGGAAAAGTAAAAAAATAGCCACAGGTTTCACGGATGATGCGGATTTATTTTAGCCACAAAAAAGCTCAAAAGACACGAAAAGAGTTTTTCCTAAACGCTATACGCTATCTGCTAAACGCTATTAAAAGCCACAGAGATTACAGAGATAAAAGAGAATTCAGAAGTCAGGACACAGAAGACAGAATAGGGACAGAGAAAAAACAAATAGTTTTGAATTTTGAGTGTTGAGTTTTGAGTTGTGGAATCACCCCTAAGGGGCGATGACTTCCTTATATTAGGCACAAAGATAGTTAGCCACAAATTTGCACTCCACAGGATGCCTTACGGCAGAATTGACACTAATTTTTCAGACACAGATTAACACCGATTTACACTGGTCAAAAAAAGTAAAAACGGATATAATTTAGCCACAGAGGACACCGAGGACACAGAGAAAATTTTAACATTTTGTTGAAAGAAATTGCGGGGTTGGGGTTAAGAAGAAAGAAATTTTTCCAGCTTTTTTGTGAGTTTGTCCTCGTTGCGAGTCTGACATTCCCATACTGTTAGAATTTTCCAGCCCTGCTTTTTTAATTCTCTTAAATTTCTTTTGTCACGTGCAACATTGCTCTCTCTTTTAGTTTGCCAGAATTCTGAATTTGTTGCAGGTTTGAGATCGGAAGAGCACACGTCTGAACTCCAGTCACATTCCTTTATCTCGTATGCCGTCTTCTGCTTGAAAAAAAAAATATACAATCAA
>CAJVYK010000076.1 GCA_913009865.1 uncultured bacterium | reverse complement strand
CCACGATTTTATCGATGATATTCGCAGGCTTATTCTTAACCTGATCGGCGAAAATGGCCCTTTCCGTCTCAATTGTCCCGGGGTCAACTCCGTCTTTATCCAGAGACAGCGGCTTGGTTGCTGTAACGTGCATCGCTATATCCGCCGCCGCTTGCTTCAGCACATCCGTGGTTGCTATTGTTTCATCACTGGTCTCGATATGAACCATTGCGCCTACTTTTTTATTGAAGTGAATATATATGCTTATAAGCCCAGGCCCATCCAGCTTATATTTTGCATAGTCTCCCACTTGTATTTTCTCGCCTATCTTACTGACCGTTTCGGTCAGAATATCGCTGAACTTCTTGCCGTCGATACTGGTCTCAAGAATATTCTCCACACCTTCATTTGCCGGGCACGCCAATGCGTAGTTCGCCAAAGCTTGTGCCGCCGCTACGAAATCATCGCTCTTGGCCACAAAATCAGTCTCACAGCAAAGCGTTGCCATTGCACAGACCTTGCCGTCCTCGCTGGTTTTACCGACGATTATCCCCTCTGAAGTTTGACGCTCAGCACGTTTTGTTAAAGTTGCAAGCCCTTTTTTTCTGAGTATCTCCATAGCCTTAACTTTATCGCCATTGGCTTCATTAAGGGCTTTTTTGCAGTCCATCATCCCCTGTCCGCTCATCTTCCGCAGTTCCATCACCATTGAAGCTGAAATTACCGCCATCTTAAAAACTCCTGTTTAGTCGTTAGTGGTTAGTGAATAGTATTTAGTCCCCGGTTTCACTGGTGGTTTCCTGCGGGGCCTGCTCTTCTTGCGAAGCCGGCTCTGCGGTCTTTACCGGCTCGGCCTCGCCAGCGGTCACGGTCTCTGGTTTGGCTTCATCCGCACGAGCCAGGGCAGGTCTTTTTGAACGGACTCGTCTCGGCCGTTGTGCCGGCTCCTGACGAGCGCCGGTCATCGTTTTGCCAATTGTTACCGCCTCGGCCAACTCGTTAAGTATCAAATCAATCGCTCTGATTGAGTCGTCATTTGCCGGAATCGCCACATCTACCGTATCGGGGTCCGAATCCGTATCGAGAAGTCCAACGGTTGCGATTCCCAGCTTTTTGGCCTCAGCCAAAGCAAGGTATTCTTTCTTTGCGTCAACGACTACAACAACACCAGGCAGACGGGACATCTTCCGCACGCCGCCCAGGTTGGCGCTTATCTTTCGTATTTCGCGTTTCAGCCTCGAAGCCTGCTTCTTGCTCTCGCTGTCGAGCGTGCCGCTTTCCTGCATAGCTTCCAATTGTTCCAGTCTTTGCAGTTGGGACCGTATAGTTCTGAAGTTGGTAAGCATACCGCCGAGCCAGCGGGTAGAGACATAGTGCATTCCGCATTTCCGGGCGGCAGTTTCAACCGCCTTTTGCGACTGCCGCTTTGTGCCTACGAAGACAACATCTTTGCCGGAAGAGACCACCTCGGCAAGAAGCCGCTTGGCAATCAGTATTCCCGTTAAAGTTTTCTTCACATCTATAATATGGATTTTGCCGCGCTTTGCGAAAATATACGGAGCCATTTTAGGATTCCATCGGCTTACGCCGTGTCCGAAATGCACCCCTGCGTTAATTAGTTCACGAGCCAACTCTTTAGCCACAAAAACCTCCAAACTTTTTCCAATGTCTGTTTCCTGCCTGCCACGTACAGACAGCTAAAGTTTAAGAAAGCTAATGCAAACCGTCTAATATGTCAAGAATTTTTGCTAAATATAGTAATATTTAGACCTTGGGTGCTATTTTCCTCTTGAATGGACTGGGCGAAGTCGAATGGGCTTGGGGTGACCGTTGAAAGAAAGTAGAGTGGGCTAAAGCCCACCAAAATGAAAGAAAGTGTCGGTTGGCTTGACCGAAACGCAGATTAGCGTACAGTTCGAAAAATATCCGACCAGTTTGCCTTTATCACCGGCCGGTTACTCTCTAATACCAGACCGTAACTATGATACTCGGCTCGACCTTTTTGCCCGCAACATCGCCTGTGGCTGTATTGGTTCGCTTTATAGTAATGCCGGGATTATCGCTTAGCCAGTTGGTGATTTGCCCATCGAGAAAATCAATAGCGCCGGCGTGCAGCTTTGTAAAGAAGGTCTTTACGCCCGTGATTCGGTCGGAGGAAGATATTTTGTCCGTCGGCTTTTTTCTAACCGGCTTCGCTGCTCCGGCAGCCGAGGCAACTTTCGCTGCCTCCGACGTACCGCCACCGCCTAAATGCAAAGGCGAGTGCGAAACATTCGTATTGTGCATATCGTCATCGTCATCATCAAAAGGAATTGGGGCATCAGGGTTTTCATTGGGTGCGTTTTTATCGCTGTTGAGATTATCCATAAGCAATCCTCCGCTAAAAATTAAATTTTAGTAATGCTACCTGATAGCATGACTAACCGCCAGATAAAAATAACGGCTCAATTTGTCCGGACGTCTCATTTGCTTTGCGTATTATTGTCGGTGTTTACTTAGCTTCAGTTTCGGCTGTTTCTGCTTCCTGCTCGCGCTTTTGGGCATCGGCTTTGGCTTTTTCCGCTTCTGCCCTTGCTCTTTTGGCCTCGGCCTTGGCCTTTTCAGCTTCCTGCTTTGCCTCCCGGGCTTCTTGTTTGGCCGTTCGAGCTATTGCGCATATTCTTTCCGCCCTGGCCTTTTCAGCAAGGACATCCTCGGCCGTTTTGAGAAGTTGTTCTTTTATCTGGCCCACTTCTTCCATTGCCTGTACTTTTTCTATTTCAGCCTTGAACCGTTCAAATTCAGCCTGGGCGGCTTTCTGCTCAACCTGCTCTCTATAAACCTCGGTGCCGAATGGGTCGGTCAGGACCTCCCCCAGTCCGCGTTCATATTTCGGTGCAGCGTATTTTTGTCTTATCTCTTCCATCATTATGGCGTGTTCAACGCCGCCGGAGGAGATGCTCGGAGTAAGAATAAATATGATTTCCGTAGCCTTTTCTTCAAAATCTTTACTTGAAAACAGAATGCCGATAATAGGAATATCCTTGAAGAAAGGGACGCCGCGGATTACCGAACGCTTCTCGGACTTTCTGATACCGCCGATAATCAGACTGTTGCCGGGTTTTATCCGATTTTCTGCAATCTCTATAGTACGCTCAGTAATAATAGACGTCTGAACGACACCTTCCGGTTTGGACCTTGAACCGAGTTGTACCTTAGTCGTAAGACCTATTGAACCATCCGCAAAAACATGAGGAGTAACCTCAAGAATGTCTTCAACCCATTTGAAATCGGTCAGAGAATACGGCGTAACCCCCGTTTTTTCCGTAACTATCCTTTCGATTGGAGCGAAGTCTCTGGCTTTGATTGTTGCCTTTTGACCGTTTATAGTTTCAACCGTTGGATTCATCAGTATTTTGAGGTATCCTCTTGAAATCAGTAAATCCACGACAGTCCTTAGCTCATGACCGGTAACACCTTTGTTTTTCCAGTAGCCGAAGTCCAGCCCGAACGTGGAACGCTTGGATTCACGCAGGGAGGCGCCGGGGAAAGCCGGCAGGAGCTTGCCGCTGCTGTCTTTTTTCCCGCCGAGCGTTATTTTTTCGCCGAGGAGGTTTTCTACCATTATGGAGGTTTCCCAGTCCATCGTTACATCGGCGAAGCGTTCGAGAATCAGGCAGTCGATGTTTACCTGGATGGGGGGGACATCGACCTCTTTCAGAAATTCCAGGACCTTGTCGGCCTCCTGGTCGTTTGGGCAATCAACAATCAGTTGGTTTGTAGCAGGGTTCTCACTGACGGCGTAATCCGGCGCATAGGATGTTTTGCCTTTATTATCAGTAGTCATTGTTGCGAACTGCTTGTTAATCAGTTTGGCCAGATTGGCGACGGGGTGCTGTTTGGTGAAATAGAAAAGTTTGACGCCGTTCTTTACCTTAATCCTTTTTGCCGGCCCGCGGTACATTTCGGGAAGAGGATTTTTGATGTGGGGGCTTTCTTTAACCTGTTCTAATTCACTTAGAATTGCCCGGGTCTGTAACTCGGTGGGCTTTTGTGCAAAAAAATCCCCGCAGCCGCCTACGCACAGCATAACTGTCACAGCTAAACCCCCGATTATCCTTTGACTGCGACTGATTTTCCGGTTGCTGCTCATAATCACCTTTGTAACTCTACGTATAATAAGCATTATAGTTCAAATTTCTTCATCGGTAAATAGATTAAAGAGGATGTTAGCTGAAATCGTCGAAGCAGGCCCGGCTATGTTTTGCAAAACGCTCCAGGTCCTTTGCCCGCCTGAGGTTGTACAGCCGGCCCCATTTATGTGCCGTCATTGCATCAAGGTCTATTATAGCTGGGCCGTTTTCTGTAATTAAAATATTCGAATGCTTCAAATCGCCGTGACTGATACGATGTTTACCCAGCTCGTCAAGCAGTTCTGCGACCTGCCGAGTTGCCTTTGACCGTTGTTGCTTGGTAACACTATCGTCCCGTAGAAAGTCATAAAGCTTCTGGCCCCGGGCATATTCGGTTACCAGATAACAGTTCCATAGAAGTAACCTTTTGTGCTTCTCAATATAAGCTAAGGGTTTTGGCGTAGTTATGTTCAGCATACAGAGCCGATGTCCGTGCAGCCAGCAGCGACGGGCACGGGACCTCTTAATAGTATGACGCAGCGAATGAATAAACCCCTTATGATTATATCGTTTGATCACTATATCTTTGTTATTCCACGTCAGGCGGGATACATAGCAGGTATTGCCGTTTTTAAGAACCTCTCCGGCATCCATTAGCGCATCTATTTGCTCTATAAAATCAAGTGGCTCAGCCGGCTGACAGAAGCTCTTATCGAACATAGCAACATACCTGCCGGCCTTAACTCTCAAATATCTCTTACTCGTTCGCAGGCACTTCTTCAAACCTCTACCGACCGCTCTTTTTCTATGTGCAGTCAACTGCTTTTGGAGTAACGCCATATCTGATTTCTCAAAACGCCAGCGGCGGGCTTTGAAATACTCTTCACAAAGCCGGGTAATATATTTTACCTTGTGCTCCGGTAAACTGTGTGCCAATAAGGCCATCTGAGAAAGCGATTTCTTTTTTCCGACTTCGCCGGAAGAAAAACGCATCTGTCCCGGGTCAAGCGCAAAGACTTTATCGTCTCTGAGCAGGAAATTTCCCAGGTGTAAATCCTTTTGCAAAACCCCTTTACCGTGTTGTTTCGCTAATTCCTTACAAACCAGAATCAGCAAATCAAGCTTTTCTGTTATGTCCTCCGTCTTGTTAAAAACATCCAGAACCGTTGGCGAATCAGCTATTTTTTCCACTACCACCGCCCATTGGCCATCTTCTGTTTTTCCGAAAAACAAAGGGGCCGGCGAATTCAGTCCCCGCCTCTGCAGCAGGCTTAATCCCCGCCATTCTCTTTTAAGATGGCGCCTGGCGTTAATTTTATGGCCGAACACCTTTACAATAACATCCCTGCCGTTCCACAGAGCGTCATACACCTGGCGTCTGCCTGGAACAGCTCGCAAAAGACTCCTGCACGTTAGAGATTCGGTTTTGCTCTTCGGAAAGCTGCGTTTAATTAAAAGTTGAAATGGCGGTTCTACCATACAGCATTACTTTAGTATAAGCATTTGAAGCCGGTTTGTGATAATTCGATGCCCCGAAAGAGCGACGCCGGCTTCATTTGGAGGTTATCAACTGTGTTTCGTATAAACCTTGATATAAAGTGCACCGTTTTATCAGCTCATCGTGCTGACCGGAAGCGATAATTCGGCCATTGTCCATTACCACTATCACATCTGCGGTAATAACGGTGCTGAATCTGTGTGCGATTAAAAAAGTGGTTCTGTCATGCATGATTTCCTCGATGGCCTTGTGGATTTTGGCCTCGCTGTTTGCATCAACCTGGCTGGTAGCTTCATCGAAGATTAGTATCGCAGGGTCCTTCAGAATCGCTCTGGCTATGATAATTCTCTGCAGCTGACCGCCGCTGAGGCCGGCGCCCTGCTCGCCGATTATTGTGTCATAGCCCTTGGGTAGAGGTTCTATGAATTCGTGGGCGAACGAGCGCTTGGCTGCGGCGATTATTTCTTCTCTGGCAGCGTCTGGTTTGCCATATCCGATATTTGCCGCTATAGTATCGTTGAATGTTACCATATTTTGCGTAACCATTCCAATCTGGTCCCTAAGACTCTTTAAGGTAACCTGGCAAATATCCTGGCCGTCAATTAGAATCGAGCCGCTGTCAACATTGTAAAATCTTGGCAAAAGATTGACGAGAGTAGTTTTGCCTGAGCCGTTTGGCCCGACAATGGCGACATTATGGCCGGCCTGAACTGTCAGATTAACGCCGTTTAATACGGGCTTGTCACTGCCGGGATATGTAAAAACAATATCCCTGAATTCGATTTTCTCTCTCAAAGGGGCAAGTTCGACCGCGCCCTGCTCTTCAGTCTCAACCGGCTCATCTACAACTGCAAAGACCCTTTCTGAAGCGGCTTTTGCCTGCTGGACTTTATTCCATACATCACTGCTCTTACGTACCGATTCAGCGGTTACGCCCAGCAATATCAAGAGACCAAAAAACGAGCTGGACTGCATATTGGCATTGACAACCCAATAAACGCCGACCAGCAGCGCCGCTGAGCCGGCCAACATACCGAGCACCTCCATAATAGGCTGGGTGGCTGCATCAACTTTGGCAATGCGAAGGGTTCGTTTCAATAATTTTGCGTTAACTTGTCCATAGGCTGAGCATTCGTGTCTCTGGCGGTTGTAAACCTTCACCACGCGGAGTGCTCCGATAACGTCTTCAAGCTTTCCGAGCATAGTCGCCCAGCTTATAAGTGATTGCCTCGTAGCCTTTTTGATCTTTCTGCCCAGCACCACCCCCAGGCCAATAACTGCCGGGGCAGATGCCAGAAATATAAGCGTCAACTTCCAGCTTATCAGCAAGGCGATTGACAATGTGCCAATAGCCTTCATTGGCTCTCGAAGTGCTTTACCAAGCAATATCTTTACCGCCCTGCCCGTTTGGCCTATGTCGTTTACAATTCTGCTGACGGTATCGCTGGTACCGGCGAGCATGAAATAGCCTACCGGCATTTGCATAATATGAGCAAAAGCATCCTGACGCAGTTGGGTAATTGCCACCTGGACAATCTTTTCCGCCAGGTACTTTTGGTAGAATGTCGCTATGCACCGAAGTATTGTAACAACCGCCATCGCAAGAATTATAAAAACAACCGTCTGCAGTTTGTTGCTGCGTCCGTAGTCCTGCTTAACAAAGCCCGCCAACGATTGGACATATTCAACATAAAATGGTTTTTGCGGCGTAACCAGTTCAATGTCTCGGTACTCTGATATACCTTCATTATTAATCCGCTTAACCTGCAGCTTTATGCTCTTGGCGTCAGCCGCAGCCAGTTCTTTAAGCAGTCTGGCTGAACGGATTTTGCCCACCCCTGCGCCGATGCGGGCGTCGCCGGCACCGACAATCCTGTCTGTCCGCTTCAGGCCCGCTTTCTGCGCCCAGCTTTCCTTTTTGACATTGGTAACAAGCAGATAATATGCAATATCACTATCATCGTTCTCGATAAAATCGGCGGTTTCAGGCACATAGAAGTCTATTCCGTATCGCCACCCGCAGACTTTTCTGTCGATCCAGCCATGCAGCCCCTCTTCGCCCATCATCACCTTCAGCAACGGAACAACCGTCGCAAAGCTCAGCGAAAAAAGTATGCCTATCAACATAGCACTTAGAACGACGGTTATCAGCCGGGGCCATTGCGGCCAGATGTATTTGAATATCCGCCAAAATGATTTCATGCAATTATCTCCGGTTTTCCTCAAGGATAGCCGAAGATAGTAGCACACTGCTCCGCCCCGGTCAAGTCCAAACAGTCTTCGAGTAACTCAGGTATGCAAACAGACTGAATGGTTATAGATTGTTTGCAGTTTCGGAAACTATCTTTTCGGCGGCAACGAGTTTATCGCCGCTCTTGAGCTTGATTAAGCGAACGCCCTGGGTGTTTCTGCCGATTGAACGGATTTGGTCCAGGCCGGTGCGAATAATTATTCCATTGGCGGTTATCATCATTAGCTCGTCAGCGTATTGGATAGCTTTGAGGGCGACTACTTTGCCGTTTCGGGTGGTTGTTTTTATGTTTATCAGGCCTATTCCGCCCCGGCTTTGCATCCGGTAATTATCAAGGCCGGTTCGCTTGCCGTAACCGTTTTCGCAGACCGTAAGCAGGGATGCTTTTTCCTCTGTTATTACCATATCAACCACAGAATCTTTGGCGCGAAGTTTTATGCCTATGACGCCTCGTGAAACCCTGCCCATCGAACGAACCTGCTTTTCATCGAAGCGTATCGTCATACCATTCCGTGTGCCAAGTACGATGTGGTCTCTGCCGGTTGTTAGTGCAACGCCGATGAGGTCGTCGTCAGGGTCGAGCTTGATTGCGATGACACCTGTCGCTCTCGGATTGCTGTAGGCGCTTAGTCTGGTTTTTTTAACAAGGCCCTTTTTAGTGGCCATAACAAGCTGACGTTGTTCTGTTTCTGTGGCGGTTTCGTCGTCGAATTTACGCACGTTGATTATGGATGCTATTTTTTGGTCGCCCAGCTTCAGCAGGTTCGCAATATTTCTACCTTTGCTCTGTCTTGACATACTCGGTACATCGTAGACCTTCACCCAGTAGCATTTACCGCGATTGGTAAAGATAAGCAGATAATCGTGAGTGGATGCGGTGAAGAGATGCTCAAGAAAATCGCCCTCTTTGGTATCTGAGCCGATAATGCCTTTGCCCCCTCTGGCCTGTTTGCGGTACGTATCCAGCGGCATTCGCTTAACGTATCCGCTATGGCTTACCGTAACGATAACTTCCTCTTCAGCTATCAGGTCTTCGATATTGAACTGCTCGACCTGGCCGGCGATTTTCGTTCTTCTTTTGTCGCCGTATTTTTCCTTTATTTCGTAAATATCTTCACGAATAATATCCATCAGAACCTGCTCATTGGCCAATATTGCTTCGTAGCCGGCTATCTGCTCGACAAGGCCGGCGTATTCTTTGGCGAGCTTTTCTATCTCCAGGCCCGTCAATCTTTGCAATTGCATTGTTAAGATAGCGTCGGCTTGTGGACCTGTGAGAAACTGGTCGGACTTACTTCTTTCTTTAATGAAGACTTCAGGCAGTATTTTTCGCAGTGTAGCCGAGGTGGTCAATCGCAGCGGCTTTTTCATCAGGTTTAACTTTGCTGCTGGTGCATCTTCGCTCTTTTTTATCAGCTCGATGATTTCATCGATATCACTGACCGCCAGTATAAGGCCCTCGAGAATATGTGCTCTGTTTCTGCATTTTTTCAGCAGGTATTTGCTTCTCCTGCGA
>CAJVYK010000075.1 GCA_913009865.1 uncultured bacterium | reverse complement strand
TCCATCGAGAAAAACGGCACATCGGATTGGACCTTGACGGGCACGCCTAATATCTGGGCCACCGCTAATAACTCCTTCATCCTCGATATTGGAAATATTATTTTCAATAACGAACAGTCCTGCGGACATAAGCAAATGGACAGCAACAGCTTAAAATCGCAGGGCGATTTCTACTATGACGGGACTAATGAAAGATTACTGCTTTATTCCGCCGCCAACCCGGCAGCATATTATTCGGATATAGAATGTGCGGTGAAAAAACACATAGTTGCCGTAGTTGACAAAAGCTATGTGACGATAAGTAATTTAGACATTCGCTACGGCGGTGCGCATGGGATACAGGGCAGGAACGCATCTTATCTGACGATACAGGATTGCGATATTTCTTATATAGGCGGAAGCTTTCATATGAGACGGTTTTCCAAAAGAAGCGGTACAAGCTGGCAAATCAGATATGGCAACGCTATAGAATTCTGGGAGAGCGCTCACGATATTTTAGTGCAGCGCAACAAAATCCGGGATATATACGATGCGGGATTAACCAACCAGAGCGGCGGCGAGAGCGGCATTTCACAGTACAATATATATTATCGATATAACCTGGTCTGGAACTGTGCCTATTCTTATGAGTATTTCGCCAGGAATCCGGCTACGAAAATTCATGATATTTACATTGAAAACAACATCTTTGCCAATGCGGGCTATGGCTGGAGTTATAACGAAATTCGAAGGGGCAGGGGTAAATCGTTGACGTTTTGGCAGCTTAGCGGAACGGAGTCTAACTTCTATATACGAAATAATATTATCTATGAAGCGAAACAGTATTGCTTAAATTTACGTCGTCCTATGCCGGGTTTAATCTCTAATTATAACTGTTGGTATAAAGCTTCCGGGGATATGATCAAATACGGAAAAACTGTTTATAGTATGTCTCAGTTTCCCGCATATCAGGCCGATACCGGCAGGGACGCTAATTCCATTGCAGCTGACCCTGTGTTTGTTGATGTAGCAGGTAATGATTATAGATTGCAAAGCGTATCCGGCTGCATAAATAAGGGGCTGGACATTGGCTTAACTGAGGACTTTAGTCGCAACCCAATCGTTCCCCCCGGCTTTCCTGATATAGGCGCTTTTGAATATCAGCCGACAAATGAGTCCACCGGCCAGGCCCGGCAGACGATTTGTCCGGTAATGGGCGGCTCGGTTAATAAGGATATGTTCACCGAATATAAAGGCAGGAAAGTATATTTCTGCTGCGCAGGATGCAAGCCGATGTTCGAGAAAGCACCTGAGAAGTATGTAAGCCAACTGCCTCAGTTCAACAACAGTAAGAACAAACCTGCTATGCGTTGAAAGCCGTTGAGTGGACAGGAGGGAGTTTTTGGGGGGGGGTGGGACTAATCATTTTTACCGTAGAGCCAGCATGCATCGGCTAATTCGTAATCGATGATTTCATCCGGCTTGAAAAACAGCTCGATTTCCCGCTCAGCCGATTGAGGACTATCAGAGCCGTGAATGAGGTTGTATCCTCTGGAGGAGCTAAAGTCCCCGCGAATTGTTCCCGGCTCGGCATCGTAGCCGAAAGTAGCCCCCATCATCTTGCGCGACATATCTATAATGCCCTCGGCCTCCCAGACCATTACGAGCAGCGGTGCCGAAGAAAGATACTTTACTACACCTTCAAAGAACCCTTTGCCCCGATGAACAGCATAGTGTCGGCGGGCCAGGTCTTCAGAGATTTGTATAAATTTTGCGGCAACGAGCTTAAAGCCTTTCTTTTCGAATCGCCCGATTATTTCACCGGCCAGGTGCCGCTGGATACCGTCCGGCTTGATGATGATTAAAGTGCGTTCCGCCATTTTCGTGGTTCGTGACTCGTGACTCGTGGCTCGTGGTTCTGCGCAGCACGCCTAATGGCGGATTCACGATTCACTATCCACGATTCACGACTATACTCCCTTTGGGACAATGTAAATCTCAACGCGTCTGTTTTGTGGATTGCCTCTTTTGTTGGGCTTATTCGGCGCAATCGGCCGGTATTCACCGAAGCCGCGTATGCTCATTCGCTCCGGAGCGATATTGCTCCTGGCCATTACGTTCAGCACGGATATCGCTCTATGAGCCGACAAGTGCCAATTGGTCGGATGCTTTTCGCGGGTCTGTGGCTTGGCGATGCGCATATCGTCGGTATGGCCGGCAATTATAATATCGAATTTTTTGCCCTGGTCGGAGTTCAAAATTTTACAGAGCGACTTAACCGCTTCGCTTGCCGCAGGTACCACGTTGTCGCTGCCACGTTCAAAGAGCAAATCGCTCTTAAACTTCACTATTCCTCGGCTTGAGTCGTACGTAACCATTTTCTCGCCACTGGCAAAGTCCTCCAGCATTGTGCTAAGCTCCACCGGCAGTTGTGCTCCGCCGTAAAGTAACTGCTGCTGCATCGAAGCAATCAAAGCCTTCTTTTTGCCCACGTCCTCTTCGAGTGCGGTAATTTTTTGTTGCAACGCATCTACCTCGATAGTGCTGCGACTTTCAGCAGTCTGGAGTTCTCTTTTTAACTTCTCAAGTTTTAGCGTGGTGGCTTGCACCTGGCTTTCAAGCTTTGCTATCCGCTTGCGCTGTGTGTCATTTTGGATTTTCAGGTCCTTATACTGCTGCAGTGAGGCACAACCATTTACCAGCACGACACAGGCAATTACGAGAAAAACCCCCGAAAGTTTGACAATTCGCATTATTCCATCCTTTCCAAGAAACTCAACAGACCAGATGAATTTTTTTGACCGTCCCGTAAAACGCACAAGCTCTTTATTTATAAGCTATTAAGCCACAAATCTTTTTATTCTTCGACCGTGTTCATAAATAAAACCGATTTCCATTTATCCGTCAAGAATAAACTTCCAAAATTTATACAGTCTATCGTTTATAGATTAACGGCCTTTTCTCAGGTGGAAAGAAGCACAGGCAGCTTTTGCAACGATGGAAATGGGCGATACAGGATTCGAACCTGTGACCCGCTGATTAAGAGTCAGCTGCTCTGCCAGCTGAGCTAATCGCCCTAGTATAGCGTTCTCGAACTTTGTACATAAATCAACCGTTGTTTGCAAGTAAAATATGCGGCCCTGATAGTCGAAAGCCAGATGAAATACAGCACGTCTGCCGATGGCGGCAGCTAAACTTAAACAAATTTTGGGTGGGTGCTTGATGATGCAAAATCTGGTATGATGCCGGTCAAGCTGTACGGGGCCGCTCGGCCGCGGAGATTATCTCTAAGAATAGCGAAAAAGAAATGAATGAAGTAAGATTACTTTTGAAGGCGTACTATGAAGCTCTGTATGAGCGGCTCGAAGCTAAGAAGGACCTTTTGGCAGCCGGAATAGAAAAGCTGCTGGCCGAGGAGCTTGCCAGGGGTGGGTTCGGGAATTTTGACGAAGAGAAATACGCCGCCTACCGGGATGCGTGCCTGGCCTTTCTGGACGAACGGATAGAGACATACAATCCGATTGGGATTCAATATATCTTTGACCGTATCGCATCGCGGCAGGGGATTGCATTGGAGTTACAGCTTAACTGGTACGACAGCCGGGCCGAATTCGGGGTACTGGTGGAGACGGCACGCCGCAAAGCGGAAACGCAGATGGCAGAGCAAAGATTGCGGGCACTGGCGGATGAACTGATTAAGGAGGTTGGTGTGTTTCCTGATAAGAGCATTATATCTGCTTACCGGGCCGAGCCCGGCCTGCAAAAGCTGCCGGATTACGTGCTGGCTCAGGTGATTGAGCAGATAGTCAGGTAAATACGGACGCTTTACAATCATAGTAAATAGTTCAAACTGACCAAGCTCACGGATGCAAAACTGACGCACACCCCCAATAAAGCGTGACACACAAGAAGACTGACAAACATAAGTGTTTGCCAGCCTTAAACTTAAGCAACGCGCCCGGCAGGACTCGAACCTGCAACCTTCGGATTCGAAGTCCGCGACTCTATCCAATTGAGCTACGGGCGCTTCAAATTCCAACTGCTTGCAATATAATAACTTGCTATGCATTCTGTCAACTCTTGATGTAGCAAAGATGGTCAAAATCTACAAATGGTGTCAGTTTGCATAAGATTCGGCCAAAATATTGTTCGATACTTTGTCTGCAGACACCATTTTGCAATAAAAGGTAATTGAACATCCAAATTACCGCAGACAGAAGTGCAAATATAGTCAGAGGGATGGTTACAAATAAGAAGATATCAGGCATGAAAATAGCGGCGAAAACCAACAAAAGCAGTAACACGATGGTAGAAATCCTTATGATTTTAAACCATAGTTTTGCTTTGTGGATAAACAAACTTTCTGACATATTTTCTATTGTCAAGGTTCTCGCTAAATTTTTTGAACTGGTATTGGATTGAGCCATATTTAAAAATCTTATTCGACATTATGTTCTTTAGATAGCACTCTTTTTTTATCAATAAAACTCAAGGTTAGTATTATTGGCAAGATTAAAATGCCAATACCTGCACGTTCCGTTTGTTCGGGTATAAATAGAAGTATTAGGGCTGTAGCAAGTAGAGAAGAGCAGATAAACCATTTGTTAAGTGATCCGTTTTTTCTTTTTTCAAAGCAGGTGTATAGAATTGCAGGTACTATCATAGAAAGCAGAACTGCAATACCCATTTGAGTAGAAGCATACCAATATATTACACCTATTAGTGTTACATGAAGAAATACACCCCATACCACTGTTACTAAAAAAGAAGCAACCAGAGCAGTAAAAAATCGTTTAATTTTTAAATTCATATGATTGTTTTTTATTCGACAGATGTAAGTAAATTTCCACGGGTTAAAACCCGTGGCATTTTCCGGGACGGGCAAGCCCGTCCGACTACGTCGGATGCTTCCATCTACGGGTTGAAACCCGTAGAATTACAAAGGAATATTAAACAATAGTATAAGTTGTTACCAAACAAGAAATTGCAACTGGGCCCGGTAGGATTCGAACCTACGACCAATGGATTATGAGTCCACTGCTCTAACCGCTGAGCTACGGGCCCTGAAAAAAGCTGCGAAGAACACTTCTCTCTAATTCCGCACTTACTTTATATTCCAGATTTAAGTATTGCAAGAAAATTCAACGCAAACTTGCCCGCTACACTAACCGCTGCGGGGTGCGTTGAATATCGGGCGTGAGTCAAAAGTTTTTCTGTATGTATTTTACGGCGTTGTCAAAGATTGTCCTTCCGTCAGCAGTTCGCGGCTCGTGCCCCATGGCTCCGCCGTGAGGCGCGCTGGCTCTGCCACAGGTGCGCAGTAACTCGTGGCGGGACCAGTGTGGGTGCTGAGTGAGCCGGACGTGCCTTTCCGGATGGGGCATAAGTCCCAGAACCCTGCCGGTCGTATCCGTCAAGCCGGCTATTGAATCCACCGAGCCGTTCGGGTTGACAGGGTAGCCGCCTTCTTCGCCGTTCTCATTCACATATTTGAACGCAACATGTTCATCGGCCTTCAATTTCTCCATGCTGGCCGTGTCTTTGGTAACTATCTTGCCCTCGCCGTGTGCGATTGGCAGATAGATTTGTCTGCCCGGCTCGATGAAAACGCACTTTTTGGTTTGGGGGGCGAGATATATCCATCGGTCCTCGAATTTGCCGCTGTCGTTACAAGTTATAGTAACGGATTGATTACTGATTTTTGATAATTGTCTTTTCTCTGTGTTCTCTGTGGCCTCTGTGGCTAATCCTTTACTATCACCCGGCAGTATTCCCGCCTTGACCAGCACCTGGAAGCCGTTACAGATTCCGAGTACTAATTTGCCGTCATCGATAAATTTTTGGAGCGGCTCGGAAAGATGGTGTATGATTTGATTTGCAAGTATTTTGCCCGCAGCCACGTCATCGCCGTAGCTAAACCCGCCGGGGAAAACCATTATCTGGAACTTCTCCAGTGCGGCTTTGTCCTCGATTATCCTGTTTATATGCACACTTTGAACTTCCGCCCCTGCCAATTCCAGTGCGTACCGTGTTTCCATATCGCAGTTTATCCCCGCCGCCCGTAAAACTATCGCTTTTACCTGTGCCATTTATTCGTCGCTCGTATTTCGTATTATGTGTTTCGTCCAGGAAAACTTTCTGTTCGAGATTGGATATTCCTTGTTCGATATTCGATATTTGCTTTTCACTTCCACTTCCTTTACCAATTAAATGTTTTCTGCCAGGCCTGTTTTAACGTATCCAGGTCTAACTCAATGACAGCTTTGCCGTCCTGTGCTTTTATTGAAAGTATCTTTTCTTCTGTTACCTTTCCGATTTGCCCGAAGGGCAGGTTCAGGCACAGAGACGCGAAGGCGTCGTAATTTTCCGGCTCGATTTCCACGATATATCGTGAGTTCGATTCGCTGAACAGTTGCGTATCTATTCGTGAACAATCATTGCCTTTCGGCAGTCCCCGCAAATCCGCTTCTATACCGACTCCGCCTGCAAAGGCCATTTCCGCCAACGCTACAGCCAGACCGCCCTCGGAGCAATCGTGGCAACTAACTATAAGACCGTCAGCTATTGCAGTAGAAATCCTTTTGGCGATTTCAGGGGCTGTTTCGAGGTTTACCTTCGGGACATTGGCTCCGAGCCGGCCGTGAATTTTATAATAGTGTGAGCCGCCCAGTTCATTTTTAGTTTCTCCCACTATAAACAGCAGGTTGGCCGCTTTCTTTGCGTCCATCGTCACGGACTTGTTGATGTCATCGACTATCGACATTGCGCTTATTAACAGTGTGGCGCAAATGGCGATTGTTGTTCCGTCATCGCAGGTAAATTCATTATTCAGCGAATCCTTGCCGGAGATAAACGGCGCCTCGAAAGCGATTGCGCCGTCATAGCAGGCCTGGGCCGCCCGCGCTAATGTTCCTAAGGTTTCCGGCTTTGTGCAATCGCCCCAGCAGAAGTTATCCAGCAGTGCAATTCTGTCAGCCCTGCCGCCTACGCATATTAGATTTCTGATTGCCTCATCGATGCCGGCCAATGCCATCCAGTACGGGTCGATATCACCGTATAACGGATTCATTCCACAGCTAATAGCAATGCCTTTATCCGAATTGAATTTAGGTTTTATCACCGCTGCGTCGCTGGGGCCGTCGTTGTTTACCCCTGTTAACGGCTTGACAACCGAGTTGCCCTGAACTTCGTGGTCGTACTGGCGGATTACCCATTCCTTGCTGGCGACGTTGTAAGAAGAAAGAATTTGCAGAAGCTGGTCATTGTAATCATCTTTTTCGGGTATGTTCGGCTCGGCAAGTTCCGGGCTTTTCCAGTGTGCCTTGCGGGAGTACTTAGGTACACCGTTGTGCAGGAAATCCATATCGAGGTTGGCTACCTCTTGGCCGTTGTACCTTAATATCAGCTTCTTATCGTCGGTGAATTTGCCTATTACCGTTGACTCGACATTTTCGTCATCGAAAATTTTCTTTATGGCTTTCAGATTTTCAGGCCTGACGGCTATAACCATTCTTTCCTGTGCTTCACTAATCCAGATTTCCGTATAGTTAAGGCCGGCGTATTTTAAGGGTACTTTTTCCAAATCGACTTCTGCTCCGAGTTCAGCGCCCATTTCGCCTACGGCGCTGCTAAGCCCGCCCGCTCCGCAGTCGGTGATTGCCTCGTAAAGGTTAGCGTCATTTGCCTGGAGCAGTACGTCTAACATTTTCTTTTCCGTTATTGCGTTGCCGATTTGGACGGCGTGGGAAAAGATTGTTTCGTACTCGTGTGTTATTTGGCCGCTCGAAAAGGTTGCCCCGTGTATTCCGTCTCTGCCTGTTCTGCCGCCGACTACTATAATCAGATTTGAGCTTTGCGGATTTTTGAAGCATTTATCTTTGTCCATCAATCCGATATTGCCGCAGAAAACCAGCGGATTAGCTAAGTACCTGTCGTCGAAGTAAATAGCGCCGTTGACCGTTGGTATTCCCATTCTGTTGCCGTAGTCACGGACGCCGGATACGACACCTTTCATAACTCTTCGCGGATGCAAAACGCCTTTTGGGATGTCTTCGAGCTTCTTGTCTGGCTCACCGAAGCAGAATATATCGGTATTGGCGACCGGTCTTGCTCCCATACCGGTTCCCATCGGGTCGCGAATTACACCGCCGATACCGGTAGCCGCTCCGCCGTAGGGGTCAAGTGCAGAGGGACGATTATGGGTTTCGACCTTGAAACATATTGCAGAGTCCTCGTCGAATTCCACCACGCCGGCGTTGTCGGAAAAGACGGATATGCACCAGTTTTTATTGAGTTGCTTGGTGGCCTTAAAAACAGTTTCTTTCAGCAGATTATCAAAGTGCACCTGCTCACCGTCGATTGACATATCGACAGAGCTTTTTAGCGTTTTGTGAACGCAGTGCTCACTCCAGGTTTGAGCGATTGATTCGAGTTCGATATCTGTTGGTTCTCTTCCGAGTTCGGCATAGTATTTTTGGATGGCCTGCATTTCTACAGCATTGAGGAACAGGTCTTTTTCTTTGCTCAGCGCTGTTAGCTCATCTTCGTTGAGGTTGCGTAGGGGTAAGCGTACTATTTTTAATTCGTAGGGCTTTAGGTGTGGGCTTGGCGGTTCGGCTTCGTTGCCGATAACGCAGTCTTCGGTGCAGTCGTTTGCCAGGATTTTCCTTGCGATTGTCTCGGTTTGGCTTTGGCTGATATCGCCTAACAGGATATACTTTCGTGCCGTTCTGACATTGTTAACAGCCATACCCATATCGGATATTGCCGCCGTTACCGATTCTGCCACGGGGTCGGTAACGCCGCTTTTCAGGTGCACCTCGATTAGCGTTGCCTTTGCCAGCCCTGCCGGCGCTGCGCTTCTGCCGATATAATACTCTTCACAGACCGGGTCGGCCAACAGCTCTTTACCCAGACGCCCGGCGAAATCCTCGTCGAACTCGGCTTCAATCAGAAAGACCTTAGCCGACTGAACCGCTTCGACCGAGCTGATGCCCAGTTCCCTGATATCTTCCAGTACACTACCGCCGTGCACATCGGAAAAGCCCTCCCGGTTAAAGACCTCGAAACGCCATTGCCTCACGATATTAGTTCCTTCTTTTTTATTTTGTAGTTTATCAGCGTTGCACGTTTGCTTCTTGCCGCCTCGAGTAGTTTTTCAATTTGTTTTTTGTCTCCGGCTTTTATTGCTTTTTTCAGCTTTAGCAGCTCTGCTATAATTTTATCGATACCTTTAGCCGTGTTTTCAGCGTTTGTTGCCAATACATCAGCCCAGATATTGGCCGGCCCCGATGCTATTCTCGAAGTGTCTATAAAACCTTTGCCGGCATATTTGAGATCTTTCGCATCGTTGGCGTTTGTCAGCGCTGCCGCTGCTATATGCGGCAGATGGCTTACATTTGCAA
>CAJVYK010000074.1 GCA_913009865.1 uncultured bacterium | reverse complement strand
CGCATCGGGGCAGGGCTTGTATTGCCTTATCAACTGGAGCGAATCGCACAACTGAGCAAAACTTACGGCAGTGGAATTGTTCACGTTACGACAAGGCAGGATATTCAGATTCACAAAGTTGATATTAGTGATACCGCTGATGTTCTTGAGGGACTGCTGGAAGCAGGGCTTTCGGCACGCGGCGGAGGGGGAAATACCGTGCGCAATGTTACAGCGTGCCCGCGGGCGGGGGTTTGTCCTCAAGAAGAGTTCGATGTGGCGCCTTATGCTATTGCTGCGGCTGAGTATCTCTTGCAAGAAGCAAGCTCGTTTAACCTGCCGCGAAAATACAAAATAGTTTTTTCCGGCTGTCCGGAAGATTGTGCGTTTGTATCGGTAGCGGACCTTGGCTTTTTTGCCCACTGTCGAAACAAAAGCAAGGGATTCAGCGTGTATGCGGCGGGGGGGCTGGGGTCGAACCCGAAAACAGGTATCAAAATCGAAGACTTTATCGGTGCGGATGAAATCTTCGAGGTCGCTGAGGCCGTCAAGAGACTTTTCGACAAATACGGCGACAGGTCAAATAAGCATAAGGCAAGGTTGCGGTATGTGGCGGCAAGACTCGGAGCCGAAGAATTTGTCAGACTATATAAAAAAGAAAGAGATGAGATTAAAGGCGGGGGACTTTCCGGTAAAGTGCCGAAGATTCGTGATATCGCAACGGTCTGTAAGGCGGAAGCTGCGCCGGAACAAGGCGGCAGGAATAAAAATAATGTGAAGCCGGAAAAAATACCGGGACGGTTCACTGTGCGATTGAGGTTGAAGAACGGAGATATACCAGCGGATGACTTGAATAAAGTCGGTCAAATCGCTGAAAAGTTCGGGCAGGGGCTTATAAGAACGACGCAGTTGCAGGATATTCTCATTAGTGGTGTGGCGCAAGAGGATATCGATAAGGTCAACAGCGAATTAGAAAAACTTAGCGTTAATGTATTTGGCGGCGGCGAACCCGAAATCGTTACCTGTGCCGGAGCTGCGACGTGCAGGATGGGATTGTGCCTTTCGAGAGGTCTGGCTGATGCGATTGCGGAAAGAATCTGTGCAATGAAGCCCTTGCCTGAGTTTAATGATAGTGTTATTAGAATCAGCGGCTGCCCTAATTCGTGCGGGCATCATTACATCGGCGATATAGGATTTCAGGGTAAAGCCAAACGGATAAACGGCAGACTGATGCCTTTCTACGATGTTATGGTCGGGGCTAAGACCGTCGAAGGCGATGCACGTCTGGCGGAAAAGGTCGGAACAGTGCCGGCTAAAAGAATACCTGAACTGCTGGCCGAGGCCTTAAGTAGTAGTGCTGCTGAAAAAGAAGGCTGGATCTCCGCTTTCGCAGGAATGACAAAACGCAGTGATGTTACCTCGAAGCTGCTGCAGGATGAGTATTACTACGACTTTGGTGCGACCGAGCCGTTCTCGTTAGCCGGCAGAGGACCCGGTGAGTGTGGTGCGGGCGTGATGGATGTAATCAAACTGGATATCGATGAAGCCAAAGAAGCTATCGAAAAAAGTAAAAAGGAAAAAGTAAAAAGCGAAAGTGTGTATAAAGCAATTGTCGCTGCGGCAAGAGCGCTGCTGGTTACCTTCGGTGCAGAGCCGAAAAAAGACAGGGAAATTTTCACAGCGTTTGAAAAATATCTTATCGAGCCGGGCTGGGTCAATCCTCAAACGCAGCAACTGCTTGACGATGCGATTGACTGGCGTATGGGCGATAGGGCTGCACTCGATGATTTGGCGCTGCAGGCGGAGGATTTGACAAAGCGGGTAGAAGAACTTTTCGGCTCGCTCGATGCTAATCTTAAGTTTAAGGTCGGGCCGGTCATACAAAAAAATAACGTTGACAAGACTGGAATCAAAAACCATCTTATCGACCTGCGGGGTGTTGAGTGTCCGTTGAATTTTGTCAAAGCCAAGCTGGAACTTGAAAAGATTGCGGTGGGCCAGGTTCTTGATGTGCTTCTTGACGATGGCGAGCCGGTAAGAAACGTGCCGGACAGTTTCGACCAGCAGGGCCAGGAAGTTGTGGAAGTTGAAAAGAGCGGCGAGCACTTCTGTGTTAAAGTACGCCGAAAAAAATAAACGTATCTCCGCCGTCAGGCGTTCTCCGTAAGGAGTCCTTAGGACTGCGGAGTGAAGCGTGAAGCGTATCTCGAACGAAATATGAGAAAGGGTTTGGAGAATGAATATAGCAAAGGATATGACAGAGTTGATTGGCAAGACGCCGTTGGTATGGCTGAACAGAATAGGGCAGGATTGTGAAGCGAGGATAGCGGGTAAACTGGAGTTCTTCAATCCCGCCAGTAATGTCAAGGACCGTATCGGCGTAAGTATGGTATTGGACGCTGAACGCGCAGGTAAACTCAAGCCCGGAATGACCATCATCGAGCCGACCAGTGGTAACACCGGCATTGCCCTTGCATGGGTAGCGGCGGCAAAGGGTTATAAGCTGATACTTACTATGCCCGAATCGATGACAATTGAGAGACGAAAAATACTGGAACTGCTCGGAGCAGAACTTGTTCTTACCCCCGCTGAAGAGGGTATGACCGGCGCGATAGAAAAAGCAGGGCAGATTCTCAAAGAAAGCGACGGTGCTTTTATGCCGCAGCAGTTTGAGAACGCTGCAAACCCCCAAGTACACAGGGAAACTACCGCTGAAGAAGTTTGGCAGGATACGGACGGTCTGGTGGATGTTTTTGTCGCCGGTGTAGGTACCGGCGGAACGATTACCGGTGTCGGAGAAATACTCAAATCCAGAAAGCCGTCGGTTAAAAACGTAGCTGTCGAGCCTGCCGCCTCGCCGGTACTTTCCGGCGGTAAACCCGGCCCGCATATGATTCAGGGAATAGGAGCCGGCTTTGTTCCGAAAATTTTTAATATGGAAGTTGTTGACGAAGTCGTTAAAATAGGAAACGAAGAGTCGTTCAAAATGGCAAAACGTTTAGCTAAAGAGGAAGGCATACTGGCGGGGATATCATCAGGCGCCGCCGTGGCGGCGGCAGTCAAGATAGCAAAGCGAAAAGCAAATGCCGAGAAAATGGTTGTTGTGGTACTGCCGGATACGGCTGAGAGGTATCTTAGTACGGAGCTTTTTGCTTAAAAGACAGCTTTGTTTTTATTGAGATATTTGAGCGAGTGAAAGAGGAAAAAACAATGGCTTGTGAAGCAAATCAAAAGTCGCAAGCTCACGTTGAATTAAAAATCAACGGTAAAGAAATCGAGCTAAACAGCTTTGTTCAGAATTTTGTTTCCCAGACGGTTCTTGGTATGGTCAAATCTTTACGAGATGTCAATGATGTTGAAACTATCGAACTGACGATTGAGAAATCGAAAATAAAAAATGATTAAGATTCCGGGGATGTTGATGGTCGGCGCCATGGGTAGAGGGGCTGGTAAGACCAAATTTGCATGCTCGTTAATCAGCAGATTCAGCCCGCAGTGCAATATCACTGCAATAAAAGTTACCACGATAGAAAAGGCCGACAGCGGTTGTCCACGCGGCGGGCAAGACTGCGGCAGCTGCTCATCGCTGAACGGTTATTATGACATCACCGAGGAAACTGACAGCCAAGATGATAAAGACACCGCACGAATGTTGGCTGCCGGCGCCGGCAGAGTCTTCTGGCTTAAAGCGTTGAAAACACATCTCGAAGAGGGGATAACCGCATTGATAGATATTATTGGCAATGATGTGGTGAGTATCTGCGAGTCGAACAGTCTCCGCAGTGTTGTCGAACCAGGGCTGTTTGTTATGGTTAAAAACCACACTGCCGAAAACTGCAAACCATCAGCCGAGGATGTTGTTCGGCACGCAGACAGGATTGTATCTTTCGACGGGAACGAATTCGATATTGACTTATCCGGTGTCAATATCGTCAGTGGTAAATGGGCTATGCGGGCGGCGGCGACTGTAATCATAATGGCCGGCGGTCGAAGCAGGCGGATGGGACAGGATAAGAGTATGCTGCCGATTAGAGACAAGCCGATGATAAAACATATCATAGACCAGCTTCGCGGCCATTTCAATCAAATCATCATCAGCTCCAATGATGTATCTAAATACAGCTTTCCTGACGTAGAGGTTGTTCCGGACAGACTTACAGGCCGGGGGCCGCTTATGGGTATTGCCTGTGCTTTGCGGGCATCTGCAAATGATTTGAATTTTGTGATGGCCTGTGATATACCTGAAGTCGATATTTCTCTGATGAAAAAGTTGCTTAGAGAGGCCGGGGATATAGATGTGGTTGTGCCGAGAACAGGGCAGGGCCGATGTGAGCCGCTTTTTGCTGTGTATAAAAAAAACGCTCTTGCCGATATCGAGGCCGCTCTTCTCTCAGGGAATAATCGGATAATAGACGCATTAAGCGGCTGCAGGGTTAAATATATTGACCTCTCAGAAACAGGCGCTCGGCAGCTCAAAAACCTTAATACAATGGACGATTATCAGGATTTTATCAGGAGGAAAAACGATATTAACGCTTGAGCAAGCTCTTAAAATTGTTTTGAATTCGGCTGGTCAACTCGGTACCGAACGTGTCGATATTGGCTGTGCGGTAAACCGGATATTAGCTGAGGATGTCAAATCGGATATGGATATACCGCCCTTTGACAAATCAGCGATGGACGGCTTTGCCTGTCGCAGGGAAGACCTCGCCAACGAGCTTACAATAATCGAAACGATACCGGCTGGGGTATCGCCTAAAAGAGAAATCGGGCCGAGACAGTGCGCTAAAATTATGACCGGCGCTATGGTTCCGCAGGGCGCCGACTGCGTGATAATGGTTGAGTTTACCGAGAGTCTTGAAGGAAACAAGGTGCGTTTTACCGGCGGGAGAACCGCTGACAATATTTGCGGCAAAGCCGAAAATATAAAGGCAGGCCAAATAGTCCTGCGCAAAGGTGTGCGCATAAAGCCCCAACACATCGCCACCCTGGCGTCTGTGGGCTGTGTTAGGCCGTTAGTTGCGAGCAGGCCGGCGGTTGGTATTATAGCTACGGGTAACGAGTTAGTTGCGCCGGCACAGAAACCGGCGATTTCACAAATCAGGGACAGCAACAGTTATCAATTATGTGCTCAGGTACAACGTCTCGGAGCGATTGGGCAAAATTACGGTATAGCTGCCGATACCGAAACGGAAATAAACGGTGTACTGAAAAAGGCAATTGCTGAAAACGATGTGGTTATCATTTCGGGCGGTGTTTCTATGGGTGATTATGACCTTGTGCCCGGAGTTTTGAAGCAAAATGGCGTTAAGGTGCTTTTTGAAAAGCTGGCCATTAAGCCGGGTAAGCCGACAGTTTTCGGTGTTTGTGGCGGCAGTCCCCCGCTTTCGCGGGGACAAGTTTGTTTTGGACTTCCCGGCAATCCGGCGGCTGGTTTTGTGATTTTCGAGCTTCTTGTAAAGCCGTTTCTTTACAAAATGATGGGACACGATTATAACCCATCCTGTATTCCAGTGGCTGTGACTGAATCCGTCAGAAGAAAGAAAACAGAAAGGCAAAGCTGGATTCCGGTGGCAATAACAGAGGCCGGTACAGCCAAACCCGTTGAATATCACGGCTCGGCACACATCAACGCTCTGTGTGAAGCGGACGGGTTAATTAGTATCGATATTGGTGTAGCTGAAATTGAAAGAGGAACAACCGTTTCTGTCAGAATTATTAGCGAATAGGGAATAGCGTTTAGCAGATGGGTTATAGATATTCCCGTTTTCACGAGGATAAGATTGGAAGCAGTGGCAAAACCAGCTGGTCAATTTGAGTAATTTAGTCAAGTAAATTAGTGTTGGTGATGTTATAGAGGTACCTAAAGATGATGATTAGAGCGGCTATACTGACGGTTAGCGATAGTTGTGCGGAGGGGAAAAGAGAGGACCTGAGCGGACAAACAATCAGGGATATACTTGCCGAAAGCAAATTTGAGATATGTGAAAAAAAAATTGTAGCTGACGACCACCATACAATAGCCAATGAGCTGAAGTACTTTTCTGATAAAACTGATGTTGACGTGGTCTTTACCACCGGAGGGACGGGATTAGGTCCTCGCGATGTTACGCCGGAGGCCACCGAGTCGGTGTGTGAAAGGATGGTTCCCGGCTTAGGTGAAGTGATGAGGGCTGAGGGTGTTAAAAAAACGCGAAATGCCGTACTGTCGCGAAGTACAGCGGGAATTCGTAACAATACACTTATCATAAATTTGCCCGGCAGTCCGAAGGCCGTCCGGCAGTGTCTGGAAATAATTTTGGACGTTTTGCCGCACGCTCTTGATATGCTTGCCGGCAGCGGTCATTAAAATGATAAATGATAAATGATAAATGATAAATGATAAATGATTATTGATTACTGATTACTGTCTCTATTCAGTTGCCAATTGCTATCCGCTATCTTTTAACGGGAGTTATAAAATGATTTTGTTTGAACTTTTTTGGGCGTTTTCAAAAATCGGCCTGTTCGCATTCGGCGGTGCATACTCTTTTCTGCCTCTGATTGAAGCCGAGGTTGTGCAGAACCACCACTGGCTTGGTAAGCCGGAGTTTTTGGAAGTTCTTGGAATTGCCAGGATATTTCCCGGCGCTATATCGATTAAATTCGCTACTTATACCGGTTATAAAATTGCAGGCGTCCCAGGTGCAATAGCAGCTAACGTCGGAAATTTGCTGCCGCCGGTATTATTTATAATGCTTGCCACGCTGGTTTACTCAAAATATAAGGATGTCCCATTTGTAAAGGGCAGCCTGGAGATGATTCAATACGCTGTTTTTGCAATGATAATTGCTGTTGCAATACAGTTGGTAGATAAGAGCCAAATTTTTAAATTGAAATATTTGTTTGTTATCGCTGCCTCATTTGTGTTGTTCGTTCTAACAAAGCTGCATCCCGCTTTTATTATTATCGGCGCCGGTGTGCTGGGCGCAATACTTAGATAATCAATTCCGAACAAATGTTTTGCCGTCACCTCTATTAACCCTAACATGCGAATGATGTGGAATTATGTCCGGTCACGCCTAAGTGGTGTAGGCGATGCGGATTTAACCCTGATGCGATTGCAGGTTGACTGCTAAGGATTCGCCGCCGTTGTTGAACCGAACCGGGGACAACAGTAACGTGCCCACGAGCCGAATTCGTGGGTTTGCTTTTTGTGGAGCGGGTTTTAAGAGGCCGTATTATTGTTGTAGAAAAATATCACAAAAAAACAGTTGTTATTTCAACCTTGAACTATAGAATAATCAATTTATCTGAGTTTTGACGAAAGGTGTAAAAAATATAACAGATTAATAACAGACTGGAATTGAAGTGTTTTGATATGGAAAGAAACCTACGGTATAATCTGATTGGCAATCTTCCGGATGAAATTTAGAGGTGGTTACAACATTTTGCTTCAGGGCAAACCTGAGCGTACAATAAAGCTAATGCCTGAGCCGGCTGTGCTTTACCTGCCATTGCGCAGCCAGCGTTTTGTGTTCAGTGAGCTTTGCGTAGAGGACGGCCAAAGAGTAAACGACGGCGATGTACTGGCTAAGGACCCGGACAATTATGCGGTGCCTCTGCTGGCGCCACGGGCGGGGACCGTACGGCTAAAAGCGGTTGAAAATCATATAGTGCTCGAAAATATTGCTCATCTTGAAGAGCATGCCGATATGGACGAAGAGGAAATGTCGCATATCGTGCAGGAAATGGGCGCTGCGGGCATCAAGCGATATAAACTGTTGGCGCTGGGGGCGTGGCAATTTTTCTATGACGCCTACACGGGGGCACTGCCGGACCCACTGGGCAGGCCGCAAGCGATAATCGTTTCCACATTGAGTCTCGAGCCTTTTGTCGCACGCGGCGACGCACAACTGCACAGGCGACTTTTGAATTTCACCAGAGGGCTGGAACAGTTGCAGTCTCTTCTGGAATATCAGCCAATTTACCTGGTTATGCCGGATATCGAATCCGAGTTTGCATCACAGGTTCGAGAACAAATACGCGGGTACGCATTGGTGAAGATGCTGAATATATCGCTTACGTATCCGTATGACAACTTCGCTATCCTTGCACGTAAGCTCGGTCTTAAACGCAATAACGGGCCGGTCTGGGCGGTCAGAACCGAAGGCATTCTGGCGATTGACAGGGCGCTGACATTGACAAAGCCCTGTCTGGTCAGGATAGTTTCTGTCGGCGGGCCGGCGGTAAAATCACCCGTTCATATCAAGGTTATGCCGGGATACCCAATACAGGAGATTGTCGATAAGTATGTCTCCGAGCATGCTGTGAGAATGATCAACGGTGGAATGCTTACCGGAGAACCTGTAGGAGCGGATACGTTGGGGCTGGAGGCAGAGTGCAGAGGCCTGACGGTTCTTGCCGAGCCGGAGTGCAGAGAATTCCTTGGGTTTGCCAGGCCGGGTTCGGATCGCAGTTCGTACAGCGGATGCTTTTTGAGTTCGCTGAGAGGTAAGTTCCGTGAGCGGTTGACCACAGCGATACGCGGCGAACTACGGCCGTGTATATCGTGCAACTTTTGTGAGGAGGTTTGTCCCGCAGGTATTATGCCTTATCTGATTCATAAATATTTATACCGGGATTTGATTGAAGAGGTCAATCAGGCTCGTGTGGACCTTTGCGTGCAGTGTGGGTTATGTTCTTTTGTTTGCCCATCGAAAATTGACCTTGGAAAGCAGTTTGTCGAGGCCCAGGATTTGATTAAGGAAGAATTACAGCAGGAATCAGTCGAGGAGCAAGACCAGTGAAAGTGCTGCAGAGGATTTTTGAAACAGTCCGGCCTAATTTTGAGGAAGGTGGAAAGCTCGGCCTCTTTAAGCCGGTTTTTAAGGCGATGGAGAATTTCTTTTTCGCACCGGCAGCAACCGCAGTGACAGCGCCTTACGTCCGCGACCCACTGGATATTAAGCGATTTATGTCAGCGGTGGTAATAGCGATTTTGCCCTGTCTGGCTGCCTCGTTTTACTTTTTCGGCCTGCGGCTTATCGCTATGATTGTGGTTTCATACGCCGCTGGTGGGGCGGTTGAGGTGATTTTTGCGATTGTGCGTAAAGAGGAGATTAACGAAGGGTTTCTGGTGACCGGATTGTTGTTCCCGTTAATCCTGCCGCCGACACTGCCCCTTTGGATGGTGGGTGTTGGTGTGGCGTTTGGAGTATTTGTGGGGAAAGAATTGTTCGGCGGTACAGGACGGAACATCTTTAACCCCGCCCTTGTTGGCCGTTGCTTTCTGGCGCTTGCATATCCGGCGGCTATGTCGGGCAACTGGATAAGTGCGGGGGGTGGGCTGACAGGCCGATTGCTTCAGTATGTCGGTGCGTCGAATGTTGATGCTGTAAGCAGCGCTACGCCGTTGGTATTGGCTAAACAGGGACAACTGGAAGAATTGTCGCGTATGTTTTTGGGGAACACTTCCGGCAGTATAGGGGAGACGT
>CAJVYK010000073.1 GCA_913009865.1 uncultured bacterium | reverse complement strand
TAGTTCGCTTGGCCATTATTATCTTCCTGTTTTTATATTAGAGATATAGTTTTTCGTTTCACGTATTGTAGCTCCGCAGAGCTGCTCAGGCAAGTTATTTACCTGCATCAATCAGTTGGCTGAGGCACTGTTGTTTTAGCAGGTTCAATTTTTCAGCCCATAACGGCGGAATATCGGAGAAACTATTTTCGAGAACCTCGATAGTATGCAGAACGTTTTGTTTTTCTACCTGTGATATTTTCGCCCAGCAGTAAAGCTGATAAAACTTTGCTCGCCACCATTTCCAGCTCCGCCGGCTTGTCGAAGGCGACTGGTTCTTTCGTATCCGGCAAATCTGTGCCCACAAGCCGGCCGCCTCGCTGAATTTTCTCTGCTTGCCGAGCAGTCTGGCCCTGCAGCGCAGCAAATCCACATTGTCGGACGCATTATTTGACGTATTATTTCCGGCCAGATTGTCGAGCAGTTTATCGACCATCGACAATTTTTCCTTATCTTTGTCTGCCGCCAGGACAGCTATTTCAGCCAGTATCAGACCTGCCCGCCGCTTCTGTGTGCCATCCAGACAGTCGTAGCAAATTTTAGCCAATTTTTCGCAGTCCTGCACCATTTTGGTAAATTCGTCTGTTTGTACCTGCTCGATTTCGTCAATAATTTCCGACAGCAGTTCCATCGCTTCGCCGGCGAGTTCGCAGCGGCTGGATTCGATTGCGGCAAGCAGACAGTTAGCCGATTCATCCAGTCTGTCCAACCGCCGCAGCGCCCTTGATTTTAAAACGTTCAGGTTGGGGTCGCGGGCGGTTTCGGCCTCGGTTAAAATATTCAAGACCTTCTGCAATGAGCTTTCATCTTTCGACTCAAGAAGTAATCGGCAATATGTACTTATTGCCTCTGCTCGTATGCGCTGATTTTTCGCAGGTCTGTCAACTATTTTTTGCAGCAGTTTCCCGCCTTCTTCAGCCAGGCCGCAATTATTCAGGACGATACTGTAGAGGTACTCCAGCTCTACATCGATTTTACCATTTGCTATTGTGCGGCAATTTTCAAAGGCCGTCAGAGTAAGCCGACAATTATTTGAATCCTCAGCAAACAAATTGTACGCTAATTGTGCCGCCTGAGCGGCAATTTTCTCTGCTTTAATATCCAGCCGGTTGTTTTTTTTCGATTGCTGCAGGTTACTTGCCTTTACCAGCAAATTAACCGCTTTGGTTGGTGACGAGTCTGCAAATGCCGCCGCTGTAACGTAAAGTATTAGAGGCGTTTGAAATTTTCCTGTGCCTGAGAGATAGTCCAATAGCATTTTATAGTCTTCGGTCTCATTTTTCCAGGCGGCCTGCACAGCCAGTTCAGCTTCGAATACACTGATTCGCTGTAAGCTTTGCTGCTGTGCGATTCGGCCGGATAAATCCGACAGTATCAGCGAGCCGAGTAAATCTTCTGTTTGGGGAAACAGACTGACGGTTTTCTCGAAGCCGGTGGGCTCATACCGTTGCTGCAGAAAGGCCAGGGGCAAAATCAGTTCTAAATCACCGGCGCAATCGCTTCGTACAAGTTCCTCGGTCAATATATCTAACTGGCCCGGCCCGGTTTGGCCGACTAATTTAATTTTTTCTATTACCGCCCTGAAGTAAATTGCGTCTGGAATATCCGTCTGAGTTATGAGCAAATCGAGTTGTTCCATTGCTAAGGATTTATAGGCCGGGTCCGTCCGGGAAAGCAGTGCTATGGTACTGGCCCTTAGAAGCTGTGAATTAGCCGAGCGGTAGGTTGTGTCTAATGAATCTATCTGGGCCAGTATTTTGTGTAATATTTTATTTCTTTGCCGCTGCTGAGACGATAGTGCAAGATAGAAATCAATTTGGCACTTGTTCAAGGTGGTGGTGTACAGGTCGGCAAACAGCTTTCTCCACAGACCGTTCGCTCCGTATTTAGCGTCCCAGTCATCTCCTTGATAATCCTCTATTTCGTTTTTTAACGCCTGTTGGTTCCTTGTAATTGCCTGCAGGCGGTCACGGGCTTTTTTGGCAAGTTCGTGAAGATTATCTTTGTCATCGGGGTTTAAAAATCGCCCGCTGAACTCAAACCTCAGACGAAGCGGGCGGCTTTCCTGCATAAATGTATCTACGGTCAGCTTTACTGTTTCGGAGAGACTGTTAATGTCCTCAGCAGTAGGGATTGCATTGGCTGAACCTGCAGGGAGGGATAAACAGGAAACCACGATGCACAGAGCAACTGCGACTTTAAGGGTGTCTTTGATTGATGTTCTCACTTTGGTTTTATAACTCAAAATTCGTAGTTTAGCACTCAAAACTCAACCATTGTGAATGTGATATCGGTCATGCCCGCACCGAAGAATATATTATATATCTTTGCAAGATGTTCCCATTTCACTTCAGGGCCGCAAACAATTTCTATCGGGTCGGTAGCGAATCTTTTTTGCTCGCGCAGGGACTTTTCTATTTTTTCCATCAGCACAGCCAAACCCGTCTCGATTTCTTTGTTTTCTATTTGGACAGTATAGAGCTGGCCCACCTGTACCCGGCAGCCGGTCTGTGTTGCGTCAATGTATATTATTAGGGGCTCTGGCTTTGCTAACCCGCTGTCTTGCGCCTGTGCTGTGGGCAGTTGGAACGGCAGAAAATTTTCTTCCGGCCTCCATTTCGCTGCTACGAGAAAAAATATCAGCAGCAGAAATATCATATCTATCATTGGCGCCATGCGCAAACTAAAGGTGCGTCTTTGGCTGACGGAAATTCTCTTTAAAACCTCTCTTTGCATAGTTTCGTATTTCGTATCTCGTGCGAGATACGCTTCACGTTTCACGCTTCACGTATTCGGCGCCCCTGTGGATGGCCTTGGTATTGACCGGCAATGTTCGATGATGCCGTTTGGCGAGAACATCGGCCAAACTATCTGCCGCTGCATCAGAGCCGAACAGCCCTCGTTTCTGCAAATATGCGCCCATGGCCACCATATTAGCCGCTTTTAGATTGCCTAATTCAATGGCAATATCGTCGGCCGGCACTGCTGATATTTCGATTGTCTCGGGCAGTTCCGGCTCGCCGTCAATCAAAGAGCTGTTGAAAACCAGCAGTCCGCCGGCTTTAACTCGGCCGGCGAATTTGCTCAGCGAGGCCTTGTTCATTACAATCAGTGAATCGGGCCTGCTGACCACCGGCGAGGCGATTTTGCTCTCTGCGATAATAACCATACAATTGGCTGTACCGCCCCGAACCTCGGCGCCGTAGCTGGGCATATAAGTTACCTCAAGCCCTCGCTTCATTGCCGTATGGGCCAGCAGTTTGCCGGCTAACATAACACCCTGTCCGCCAAAGCCGGCGATGACAACCTCTTCATAAAATTCGTTTCTCGTATCTCGCATCTCGTATTTCGTGACCCAGCTCACGATTAGCCGGCTACATCTTTCAATCGACCTAACGGGAAAACCTTCGTCATTTCTTTTTCAATCCATTCCATCGCCTTAACAGGAGTCATTCGCCAATAGGTTGGGCAGGGCGAGAGTACTTCTACGAGGGCCAGGCCTTCGGCGTCTTCGATTTGCAGTTCAAAGGCGTGCCTGATAGCCTTTTTGGTCTTGCTGATTTGAGCCGGGTTGTGCAGGGAGCAGCGCTCGACATAAATTGCGCCCGGCAGCACCGCCAGTAATTCTGATATTTGCAGCGGATAGCCCTCGCCGATACTGTTACGGCCCTTCGGCGTGGTTGCCGTCACCTGCCCCAGAACAGTTGTCGGCGCCATCTGGCCGCCTGTCATTCCAAAGACTGCGTTGTTGATGAAGATAACCGTTATTTGCTCACCTCTCTGGGTGGCGTGGATAATCTCTGCTGTTCCAATCGCCGCCAGGTCGCCGTCGCCTTGATAGGAGAAGATTATTTTGTCCGGATTGGTCCTTTTCATACCCGTCGCTACCGCCGGCGGCCTGCCGTGCGGAACCTCTACCATATCCACATCGAGGTAATCATACGCCAACACCGCGCATCCCACCGGCGCTATACCGATAGTTCGGTCATGTATGCCCAGCTCATCTATTACCTCAGCTACCAGCCGATGAGCAATCCCGTGCCCACATCCGGGACAATAATGTGTCGGGCAATCTTTAAGCGTTGGTGTTCGTTTAAATACTATTTTCATTCTTTTTGCCTTTTTGCGGGCAGCATCAATTGTTTTATTCTTTCCAGAATTTCGTCAACGGTTGGCACACCGCCGCCGGGTCGTCCGTAAAGCAATACCGCAGCTTTGCCGGCTACAGCCAGTTTTACGTCTTCAACCATTTGGCCATTGCTCATTTCCACGGTCAGGAAAATCCGCATTTGGTCAGCGGCCCTGCTGATTTGCTCTGTTGGAAAAGGCCACAGTGTGATAGGGCGTATCCACCCTGCCCTTATCCCGGCTTGCCTTGCTTTGTTCACCGCAGAACGGACAATTCTTGCTGCAATGCCATAGGCAACCACTACTATTTCGGCATCGTCAACTTCGTATTCTTCGCAGAGCACTTCATTTTTTTGCACCTGCTCATATTTGGCCTGCAGCTTATAATTGTGATTTTCCAGCGCCCCATCGCCCAGCCATAGAGACCTTACGATATTTTGCTCTCTGCCCGTCGCTCCGGTCAGTGCCCAATCTTTGGATGGCAGTTTACGCCGCTTCTTTTTGTCCAGCACTATCGGCTCCATCATCTGACCGAGGATGCCGTCAGCCAGTACAATAACAGTCATTCGATACTGGTCAGCCAGGTCAAATGCCAGCGGCATACAATCAGCCATTTCCTGTACGCTCGATGGCGCCAGTGTGATGGTTCGATAGTCGCCGTGTCCGCCGCCGCGGGTGGCCTGGAAGTAGTCGGCCTGTGACGGTGCGATATTGCCCAGGCCTGGCCCGCCGCGCATTACATTAACGACCACCGCCGGCAGCTCAGCGCCCGCCAGGTAGCTAAGTCCCTCCTGCATCAGGCTGATTCCGGGACTGGACGAGCTTGTCATCGCTCTTTTGCCTGTGGCCGAGGCGCCGAATACCATATTTATCGCCGCAAGTTCGCTTTCGCTTTGCACAAAGACTCTGCCCTCTTCGGGCATTCGTCTCGACATATAAGCGGGGATTTCGTTTTGCGGCGTAATCGGATAGCCGAAGTATGCATCGAGCCCGGCAATGATAGCCGCTTCTGCAAGGGCCTCATTACCGCACATTAGAATTCTTTTGGCTACTGTTTCCAATTCAGCACCTCATTTGGTTTTTAGTAGAGACGATTTGCGAATCGTTTCTACGGCATCGTTGTCACGACTAACTTCGATGACGACGTCGGGGCAGATAATGGCACACATAGCACAGCCGGTACAGCCGTCGTTTTTATGCAAGGCCGAATCCGGACATGCTTGTGCGGGGTAGTAGCCGGTTTTATTGGAGCGCTCGGAGATGACGATACAATTCTTAGGGCATACCGCTACACATAAACCGCATCCTTTGCACCGCTCGGTATCAATAGTTATTTTGCCAGCCATAAGTTCGTATTTCGTATGACGCACGACAAGATTAAACTGCCGGATTCTAACAGGGATTTTCGGGTTTGTAAAGTAAAAAGGCGATTAACGATGGTGGAAGGGCACATAATGTGTTGTGTGATACACGAATTGCGCAATGTCTAACGTTATATACGCTCAGGAGGCTGGTTTTTTGAGTTCTTCAATTTTTGGCAGGTCTTTGAGCGAATTTAGGCCGAAAACTTCCAAAAACTTTTTTGTCGTTCCGTACAGCATCGGCCTGCCTAAAACTTCAGCTCGGCCTACGATTTTAACCAGTCCCTTGTACATCAAACTGCGGATAATCTCGCCGGCTGCGACTCCCCTGATGGCCTCGATATCGACTCGTATAACCGGCTGTTTGTACGCAATTATCGCAAGCGTCTCGAGGGCGGCAGGGCTTAGTTTACTGTCGCTGCGTACCCGAAGCAGTTTTTTCAGCCAATGGTTGTAGCCGCTGAGGGTCAGCATTTGGTAGCCGCCGGCGATTTGTTCTATTCTAAAGGCGTTGTTGTTGGCCTGGTATTTGTCGTTGAGGTTTTTAATATGCCGGCGGATTTGCTTTACGCTCGTCTCAACTATATTAGCCAATCGGGCTTCCGTCAGGGATTCGTCGCTGGCAAACAGAACCGCTTCTATGACCGACTCAACCGTCGGCTCAGCATCCGGGTTTGCCTGTGGTAAATCAGTTTGCTCTTCAATATCCGTCTGGGTCTCTGTGTGATCTTCGTGTTCTTCTGTCATAGTTCTTTCCACTTAAACGGGTCTGCATCTTTTTTGCTTATTTTGATTGTGATTTCTTTTAACTGCTTTTGCAGTTGTTCGGCGAATTTTTTTAATATGAACCGTTCCGAAACGGTATGGCTCAAACAGATACAGGTTAAGTCTGCTTCCTGTGCGGCTATCGCCTGGTGATGTTTCAATTCGCCGGTAAGATACAGTTCAGCCTTTGCAGCGATGACCAAATTGATGATTTTGCCACACGAGCCTGCACAAACCGCCGCTGTTTTTACCAATCGCCGTTCTCTTCCGACAATGCCGACGGCCTGCGCTCCGGTGTATTTTTTTATTCTTTCAACGATTTTGTTTATTTGCATTGGCTTCGCTAATTTACCGATTCTGCCCAGGCCGAATTTGGCTTGGGTATCGTAGAGTTTGAAACAATCGAAGGCCGGCGTCTCATAAGGATGTGTTTTTTTCATTGCCTCTATTACGTCGGCTATTTTCCCTGCCGGCACGATTGTCTCAAATCTTATCTCCGGCACTTTTTCTAATTTCCCCTTCTTTCCGATAGCCGGCTTTGCACCTTTCAAAGGCAGGAAACTGCCCACCCCTTCAGCTTGAAAACCGCAGTTACTGTAGTTTCCTATTGCCCCTGCGCCGGCGGCAAATATCGCATTTGACACTTTAGCTGCTGATTCGATGGGAATAAAGACAACCAGTTTATAATTGTCGTCCACAGGGTTATTAACGTAATCACCGATTGGCTCTGCCTCGCTGATACCGATAATTTCCGCAAGCCCGTCGTTTACTCCGCCTATAGCCGAGTCCAGAGCCGTATGTATCGAGAAAACCGCTATGCCGGAACGAATCAGCTCGTAAACGACAGCGGCTTTTCCCTCAGCGGTGATTTTCTTTAAGCCGTTCCAGATTACCGGATGATAACTTATAATCAGGCCTGTCCTTAATCTTTTTGCCTCAGCGACAACGTCTCTGGTAATATCGATGGTTAGTAGGGTATTTTTTACATTGCGTTGTGCATCGCCGATAAGCAGTCCCACATTATCCCAGTCCTGCGCCAATTTCAGGGGGACTATTTTTTCGATTTGCTCTGCAATATCCTTTATCTTCATTTTTTTCGTATCTCTAATCTCATGTAATTTCGATATTCCTTGTTTGGCATTCCTTTTTAACAAATTCATCGAAATATTTCATCAGTTTTTTAGTCACCGGCCCAACTTTGTCGTTGCCTACCGTGTGTTTCTCTATTTTACTTACCGGCATAACCTGCATAATCACATTTGTTAGAAATATCTCGTCAGCGTCTAACAAATCATCTATGTAGAGGTCTTTTTCGACTAATTTGATGGAATTTTTCAGGGCCGTTTCGCAGACAGTCTTTCTCGCCACGCCTGCAAGTATCGGCGTTTCAATCGGCGGAGTATAGAGTGCCGAATCTTTGACCAGGAATACATTGCTTATGCACCCTTCGGCGAGGCGATTATCTATCGTGAACCACAACGCCTCAGCAGCTTTTTTTTGATGTGCCAGCTTCAGCCCCATCATACGCGGGAAAAAGTTTATCGTCTTGTGTCCGTATATTGGCTCAGTGGGGTTTTGCCTGAATGGGCACAGCACCACCAGGATGCCGTTTTTGTAGAATTCGGCCGGATAGGGCTGTAATTTCGTTGCGGTGATAAGCAGTGTGGGCTTTGGTTTTTCTTCCGGGCCAGCCATTGGCCCGCCGGTCAATGTCAGCCGAAGACGTGCATCGGCCAGGTTATTTGCCTGCAGGACTTCGTAGATTGCGTCGGTGATGAATTTCTTGTCATAAGTTTTTATTGATAAAACGCCGGCACTGAAAAATAATCTATCCAGATGGTCTTTAAGTGCAAAGACTACGCCGTTGCAGCTTCGCATCGTCTCGAACAGCCCTGCTCCATACAGGAAGCCGCTATCGGTAACGGATATACAGGCCTTGTCGATATCGATTAGCTTGTCATTTAGAAAAACTTTTTCCATAACTTAGCGGTTAGCGTACAGCGTTTAGCGGATAGGATTTAGCATCCTGTATAACATAGCGCCGACTTCTTTTAGCAGGGTTTCCACGATTTCGCACTTGCTTACATATTCCAGGTCGACTGCCAACGAATACTGGGTTTCGACCTCCAGCAATGAACCATAGGCAATGGATAAAAATTGTTTGTATTCTGCTTTATGTTTTCTCCCGTATCCCTCTGCTATATTAGAAGGTATGGATACAGCCGCTCTTCTCATTTGTTGAGATAGTCCATAAGTTTCCGCCTTTGGAAAATCCCTTGTTATTCTATATATTTCCAAAACTAACTTATAGCTTTTTTGCCAAACTATGAGGTCTTTAAATGACTTTGTCTTCATAACTATCCATTATCTTCTGTCTTGCGATACCGTTTGTTATCGCTTTAGATTTTGCATTTTATTTTTTTTCTTTTCCTATCCGCTGCCCGCTGTACGCTGTACGCTATTAATGCCCGCTAATAGTGCCCTTGCTTTGGTTATGGTCTCTTCCCATTCGGCCTGCGGGTCAGAATCTGCGACTATACCGCCGCCTGTTTGTGCGAAGGCCTTGCTGTCTGTGATAATAATCGTTCGTATAGCGATATTCAAGCATACATTGCCGTCGATGCCGATAAAGCCGATAGAGCCGGTATAAACACCTCTGGCGGTTGGTTCTGTCTCGTCGATAATTTCCATCGAGCGTATCTTCGGAGCGCCGGTAATCGAGCCGCCCGGAAACATCCCTTTTAAACAATCGCAAAATGAAATTTCTTCTCGAAGCCGGCCGGCTACGGTCGCTACCGCGTGAAATACCGTTGGATAGCTTTCGATTGTCCTGGCCTGGATTACTTTTCTTGTTCCTGGTTCACAGATTTTAGCTATGTCGTTGCGCTCCAGATCGATTATCATATTCAGTTCCGCCTGCTCTTTTTCGCTGCAGAGTAGTTCGTTAAAATTTTTTGCATTTTGCAAATCCGCCTGAGTTGAATTATTAACGCGCGGCCGGGTACCTTTAATCGGCTTGGTGCTGATAACGTCGTCTGCAATTGTTATAAACATTTCAGGCGAAGCGCTGACGATAGTGAAACCGCCACCGTCGATATAAGCTGCATAGGGACTTGGGTTGTGAAGGTTCTGCCAGTGATAAAGCTGTACGGGAGAGGCATTATAATCGCATTCAAATCGCTGCGAGAAATTGACCTGATAGACATCGCC
>CAJVYK010000072.1 GCA_913009865.1 uncultured bacterium | reverse complement strand
TGAGCATCTTACTTTTCGAGAAAACCTTGTTAAAACAAGCACTTACGAGAAATTATTATACTATTAAAGAGCAATCAAACTATAACCAATTATCATTATTCGACTTATGACCGGACAGTACTGATTTCGATATTAGAATTTTATTAGTGATATGAACGAGGAAAAAGTCAATTTGTTTATCTACGGCTCGCTGCGAGAGCCGGCAATATTCAAATCCGTCAGCGGCTTGAGTTTCACACTGAAACCGGCTCAAGTCAACAGCGAAACTCTTCTGGCCGAACCCGCCTTGCTGCCATACTACCGAAAGCTCAGTCCTGACAATGTCTATTTTTACGCTGTCGCAAACTCATCTTCAAAAATTGAAGGATTCCTAATCCATGATGTCCCTGCCCGTGCGATGGCTGAGATAGACAGGTACGAAGGAAAACGCTACGATAGAGAAACCGTTCAGGTCAACACCGCCAACGGCCCCATCGAAGCACGGGCTTACCTGGCAACTCACGAGTCGATGAAAAAACATTTCGGCGACAGATTCCACGTCAATTTGATACACGAACTCTGGCTGCGAAAACGCATCGAGAAGTTTATAAAAAAACGCACTCGCCCCGGTGAACGAACAGCAGACGCTGAGTTGGAACGACAAGCCGACAGAGAGCTGCTTGCAACTACCGAACGTGATTTGGTCATAAGCCACTACGGCAGCGACGCAGTCAGCGATTATTATCTCGAACATGAGCTTGACCGGCCCCGGCCGAGCATAAAACATTTATACAACGAGCCGAAGGCGAGGGCCTTTATTAAAAATTATCTGGCTTTAGTCATAAAGCAGGTACTGCTTAATCAGCTCGAGGAAAAAATCCAATCCCGATACCGATTCGAACTCGAGCATATGCGCACTTCAGAAAGATATTTCAAGCGGTCAGTTAGTATGCTTATGGCTTTGCAAATGATAAACGCCAACAGCTCGGCGGTCGATTTGATTATCAAAGAATGTCTTGAAACAATGCCCTACGGTAAGTATGACCTCATTGACTATGTCAAATATGCTATACGCGCATCGAGAAGTATTTTTGATACTCGTGTTGCTCAGGCACATCTTAATCGCATTCGTTCGAACTTTCAGCCGGGCCTTTTGCCGCTCGGAGCCGAGCTTGAGTTGAGCAATCTCGGCTCGAGTACTGTCGAGCCGCAAAGAAGCGCAAAAAAAAGGATTGACCCGATATATGACGGTTTCAGGTATTTTCATGATTTCCGACTGGACGTCTTGTCGTGGAAACTCGGCGGATATATCGATGACCACAGCGGCTCGACCGACTACGCACGTCGGGTTGGTTTTCTGGAACTGGCGCCGGGCAGACTGAACGTCGCCGGAGAATTGTCTCGCCCCGCAACCGCTGACCCATGGTTGTTAAACCAGTTAATAAGCGAGATTGTCATTTTCTACAATGTCATCCCGCATAGTCTGCATCTTTCCTTTCAACTTCAAAAAAATCAAATCGGCAACCAAAAAGTTCTGCCCTTGGGCTTTGTCAAGTGCCTGCTCATGCTCGGCGGCGGCTTGGAACAAAAAAATACCGGACGGCTATGGGTTTCAAGAATGGGCTATGACGAAATAACGCAACACGAATACGGCGAAGAACTTGTCTTTGCCAGAACCAGCAAACGCAGCTGGTTCCTGGGCGAAGATGAAATCGCCGATAAGCCGCCAATCCAGGCAACTACGTATATCCAGCAGTACAAATTTATTCGCCTGGAAAAAAGAGCCAATTATGAGCCGTTAATCCTGTGTCTTAAAGGGCTGCAATTAGCCTATAACCCGGCTGATTATTTGAGTGCCGAGCAGCTAAAGGGCAGCAAAAAATTACAGCAACAGTATGAAGAGTTAAAAAAATGGGCCGCTGAACCTACTCAAATCAGTCCCCAAACAATAAGTACCTTTTTAAGAATGGTCCAAAGCGGCCTGATGAATGAGAGGCATTACCATCCCGCACACAAATTGCACTATATCGACTGGGCATTAAGTGCCATTGACGTGCAACTGCGTATGTCCAACAGAAAAATCAAAAAATAAAATTACAGAATTTCTCTTTCTTCTTTTTGAATTTTGCATTGTCATTTTGATATTTGATATTTGATTTTTAATCTTTTTATACCGAACTTTGCCACCTCACTGTGGTCGAACGCTAAATCCTTCGGCAACTCCTCTATATCGAACCATTGGGCCTCTGCTGCGTCGTCGCCGGCTTTTATTTTATTTATACCCTCTGTGGCAATACCCATAAACACTATTGTAATCTGCCGGCCCCTCGGGTCGCGGCCCACTTTGCCGAATGTGTGCATTTGTTCCAGCGGAACATTTAACAGCCCTGTTTCCTCCGCCAATTCTCTGGCTGCCGCATCGGCCAGTTCTTCGTCAATATCCACAAAGCCGCCCGGCAGGGCCCAACTGCCTTTGAACGGCTCATTTTTGCGCTTTATCAGCAGCAGTCTGGTGCCTGTTTTGAAAAAGGCAAAAACAGCGGCATCGACAGTAACCATCGGTCTCGGCCAGTCGTAAATGTATTTGCCCTTCTTGACCATAAAAATCAAATATACCTATGGCATAAATCAAAAATTAAACAGCAAAAAAATAAATAAAAACCTGTACCCGCAAAAGCAGGTATTCAAAAATAGCTTCTTACTTTTACATTTTAATATGTAATTTTGCTTTTTGCATTTTGTTTTTTATTTTTCTTATGCCGATTGCTTAAAATCTTCCTTTTGCTTACAATTACCCCGTTATGTCGAAAAATCTTAAGAATATTCTGATTATCAAGCCCAGCTCACTCGGCGATGTAGTTCTGGCTCTGCCGGTTCTCTCGGCCCTGCGCAGAAGTTTTCCCGACGCCAAAATCAGCTGGCTCGTCCGGCCTGAATTTGCACCGCTTCTTAAAAATCATCCTCACCTAACCGAAATAATCCTCTTTGACCGCAGGTTTCTCGGCAAAGCTTGGTTCAATCCCCGTGCATTCGCTTCTCTGATGGCGCTTATTCGGCGGCTTCGCTGCAGTAAATTCGATGCTGTAATCGACCTGCAGGGCCTTTTTAGAACCGCATCCCTGGCCTGGCTCTCCGGCTGCAGCAAACGATTCGGAATGACAAACGCAAGGGAACTGGCCCACGTCTTTTACACGCATAAGGTTGCCCAGGACCGAGATTGCGTTCACCTGGTTGACTACTATTTAAAGATAATCCAAACCGCTGGCGCTTCCGATATCAATGTGCAGTTTGTATTGCCTACAGAGCCCGCCGCCGCCGATTCGGTCGGCAGGTTACTGATAAATCAAAACATTAAGCCCGACAATTACGCAGTTTTTGTGCCCGGCTCCGCCCATTTAGACAAGTGCTGGCCGGTCGAACGATTTGCCGCTTTGGCTGATAAAATTTCATCGCAGTTCGGCCTTTCCATAATTGCCACCGGAACCGCATCCGAAAGAAAAGCCGTTGAAAAACTAAGAGAAAAGGCCAATGTCCCGCTAACAAACTTTGCCGGCCGGACTAATCTTGGCGAACTGATAGCTTTACTAAAAACAGCTAAGCTGGTAGTAAGCAATGATACCGGCCCCGGGCACATCGCTGCAGCTTTAGGTACACCGCTGGTCTTGATATTCGGCCGAACCAACCCTGCCAGGGTAGCCCCCTATAAGAGGAACGATTGTGTTGTCGCAGTTGAACCCGACGGCAGGGGTAAGCTCAACAGCGCCGACCTAAAACACGATATTAAAACTATAACCGTTGATGAGGTTTATCAAAAGGTATGTGAACAAATAAAAGCGTGAAACGTGAGTCGTACTGTGATATCCCAAAAGCACATTAAGGTTATGGCTAATCGCTCAATGCGATTTCTCAAATTCCGTGTTTTGCACGCCAATGATTCGCCGCACCGTATTGCGCTGGGCGCAGCGGTGGGTTTGTTTGTCGCATGGACGCCGGCCCTCGGACTTCATATTTTGATGGCTTTAGGCCTGGCCATCCTGCTGCGGGCAAACAAATTCATAGCGATTGCCTGCGTATGGGTCAGCAATCCATTTACGGTCATCGCCATTTATTACCCAAACTATTTGCTGGGCAAAACGCTATTAAAATTCTTTTACGCCAATAGAGAAATCTCCAACACACGGGTACAGGAGATGTTTAATCAATTCAGTCTGTCTTCAGGTGTCAGCGGTTTTTTTCACGCCGAGTTTTGGCAAAGTATGTTTACCTTCCTCTGGCGAAAAAGCCCGGAGCTTTGGCTCGGCTCAGTTATAATGGGCCTTTTAGTTGCACTCACCGCTTATTTTGTAACTTATTACTTTATCATCTGGTATCGAAAAAACCACCCCCATAGACGCTTCCTGCAGCATCAATAAAAAATTGACAACTTAAGTTTCAGGAAATTTTCCGGATTACTCCAACGCATCGCTTGCATAAATCAGGATATTCACTGTTTGTGCCGACACTCGGCCAATAGTTCCAGCAGCGCTGACATTTCCGGTAACCGCTTTTCTGAGCTGCAACGGTCGTCTCAGGCGCAGCTTTTTGCAATTTTACCTCGCTGACTATGCACAAAGCTGCAAATTGATCGAGCCCGAACTTGTCTAAAATCCCAGCCAGCTCTTCGTCTTCGCAGTGAACAGTAATACAAGCCTCTTGGTTGCTGGCGATTTTTTTCTCCTGTCTCAAAGCTTCCAGAACCTTGAGAACCTCGTCTCGCAGTCCCATTATCTTCTGCCATTTTTGCTCGTTACTCTGCCAGTCAACTGAACCGTCAACTTTTGGCATATCAGCCGAATGTACGCTTTCGATTGTTTGCGATTTAAATTTCATTGCCGCCCAGGCCTCTTCTGCAGTGTGCACTAATACAGGCGCCAGCATCCGAACCAGGCAATCAAGTATCTTTTGCATCGCCGTCTGGGCACTTCGCCGGGATAAACTATCCGCCGAATCACAGTAGAGCCGGTCCTTGAGCACATCCATATAGATACTGCTCATCTGAACTGTGCAAAAATTGTAAATAAGCGAAAAAACTTTATAAAAGACGAAGCTCTCGTATGCCTCGGTTACATTGGCAATCAGCTTTTGCAGCTGCTGCACAGCCCACTTATCAATCTCGAACATATCATCGTAGGCGATTCGCTTTTCATTCGGGTTAAAATCGTCAATATTGCCAAATAGAAATCTGAGTGTATTCCTGATTTTCCTGTAGGCGTCCTGCGCCCGTCCTATTAACTCATCGTTGCATCGTACATCGCCCTGTACATTTACGCTCGCCACCCACAGCCGGAGAATATCCGAACCATACTTTGCTATCTCTTCCTGGGCATTAACGTAGTTGCCGAGCGATTTCGACTGCTTCATTCCCTTTTCATCGACGGTAAAGCCATGCGTTAAAATGTTCTTGAAAGGAGCTTTTCCAATCGAACCAAGAGCCGGCAGAAGCGATAGCTGAAACCAGCCGCGATGCTGGTCAGAACCTTCCAGATATAAATCGACCGGCAGGGGCCAGCCGGCTTGCTTAGCGACGCTGTACCAGCTGCAGCCCGATTCGAACCATACATCGAAGATGTTTTCTTCCCTTTTTAAATCATCGAAAACAAAGCCGTCCGGCAGTTCGAAATCCTCGCCTAAAATCCGGCGGACAGAATCGGTAAACCAACTGTCCGAGCCATTCTTGGCAATATGTCCGGCCACAGCTAATACGGATTCTTTGGTCATCAAAGTCTGCCCGTCAGAGTTCACAAACGCCGGTATAGGCAATCCCCAACACCTCTGCCTGCTGATACACCAGTCCGGCCGAGACTCCAGCATTCCCTCAATGCGTTTTTGGCCCCAGGCGGGAATCCATTTTACATTTTTAATCTGCTCCAGCGCCGAATCACGCAAACTTTTGCCCACGCCGGGCAGCTCTCTGTCAACACTGATGAACCACTGCTCGGTCGCTCTGAATATAACCGGCCCTTTGCTGCGCCAGCAGTGCGGATAGCTGTGCGAGATTTTTTGCTCCGATACCAACACTCCAGATTGTTTCAGTTGGTCGATAACATCCTGGTCAACTTCCAGGACATTCTTACCCCGCAGCCAGTCCGGCACTGTATCATCGTAACAGCCATTATCCAGAACCGGCGAATAAACCGCCAGCCCATACTTCTGCCCCGCCACATAGTCCTCAACGCCGTGTCCCGGTGCAATATGCACAAGGCCGGTACCGTCTTCGGTGGTAACGTAATCAGCAAGAATCACCATATAAGCGTCTTTGTCCGTTGGATTATTTTCCACAAACGGATGCACATACTCTAATCCTTCCAGGTGCTTACCTTTTATGGATTTCTCTCTAACCTCATATTTTCCCTCTTCAAGACCACCAGCTGCGACTACCGCCTCAATACGGTCCTTTGCTACCACCGATACAAAATCCCTACCATTTTTTTCATAGCTAATAGCCACATAATCAAGTTCTGGGTGTACTGCAACTGCCAGGTTAGCTGCTAACGTCCATGGCGTAGTCGTCCATATCATAAAATAAACCTTTGTATTAGCGTTTAGCGTATAGCGTTTACCTGTGGCAGTCCGTGATGCCCAGCATGCCTTACGGCAGGACTCCATAGGAGAGCTATCGTATAGTTTTTCTTTACTATCCGCTATCCGCTCTACGCTATCCGCTGGTATTAGGCCAAGCTCGACTAATCGGGCGATTGATTCTTTTGCAACGGGGAAATTAACGAAGATACTCGACGATTGAATGTCCTTATATTCCAGTTCAGCTTCGGCCAGGGCTGTCTCGCAGCCAATCGACCAGTGAATGGGCTTTAGCTGCTTATAAACCAGTCCCTTGTCAACCAGCTCGGCGAATATCTCCAAAGTATGTGCCTCATACTGCGGCTTAAACGTAAGATAAGGATTGCCAAAATCGCCGAATATCCCCAGCGACTGAAACTGCTTACTTTGCAATTTGACGTATTTGCCCGCATATTTGCAACAGAGTCTGCGGATTTCCAGCTTACTCATCTGATGCACCTTATCCCCGAGTTCGGCCATCACCTTTACCTCAATAGGCAAACCGTGACAGTCCCAGCCCGGCACGAACGGTGCATCGAAGCCGGCCATAGTCTTATATTTAACAACGAAATCTTTAAGTACCTTGTTTATGACATGGCCCATATGAATATCGCCGTTGGCATAGGGCGGCCCGTCATGCAGGGTAAATAAAGGCCTGCCGCTGCGGGCATCTCTAATACCGGCGTAGATATTTTTCTTTGCCCACTCTTTGCGCAGCTGCGGCTCACGCTGGGTCAGGTTGGCCTTCATAGCAAAGCTGGTCTTCGGCAAATTAAGCGTATCCCGATAACCTTTATTCTTCTTGTCCGACATCTAATAAACCTTAAGAAAAGAATCTTTGGATTTTCAGTTTTCTACCTCTCTATCAGCGTCTCATCGACCTGCATACCGAAGTGTCTGCCGCCCCTTTCAATATGGGCCAACACCTTATCACCGGCGGCTAAATTCGTAATCGAAAGGGGCTTGCCTTCCGGACTCACCAGCCGAATTGTCTCGGCATTTTGCATAACAAGACTAATCGGGGCACCCTCTGCCTCGGCTTCGATGAGTATCATAGGTCTTTTCTCAATCTTGTTCCTGCCTAAGTAGGCGGTTTTACTCTTGCCCGCCGAATTTACCAGCATCACTTCATCGCCTGCTTTAAGGTCGGCCAGGTATTTGGTCTTTCCGCCCGGCGTTAAGGTATAAGCATGCACCGCCCCTGCGTTGACCCGGAACGGCCGAGACGCCACATAGGGATTGTCGATAGACTCAGAATGCACTAAAAAAAAACCTGCAGCGGTATTGCCTACGAGCATACCTTCGCCGACAGTCATCTGTGTACAGGTATCGAGGCAAGCCCGGTCGCCCATACCAAGCTGCTTCGTACTTGTTATCGTAGCCGTTACAAGAGTGATTTGTTCGCTTATACCGCCAATGAGTTCAGCGGTTTTTTTAATCTCGTTTATATCAGTGGTATTCAGCACAACACCGTCAACGCCTTTTTCGAGGATTTCGACCATAAGCCGGGCCTGCTCGCTTGTTTTTACCTGTACCATAATATTTTTGTCCCGCCGGGCGAGCAGGTTTTCAATCGGAATAATCGTCCAGTCGAGCATCTTTAAAACAACGATTTTTTCAGCCGGCACTTTAGCGGCTTTGTCTTCATCGGTTTTGCTTTTAATATCTATGAACTCGACATCGACGCCTGGCTTAATATCGCCGTTCTTTTCGACCGTTTTTATTTTGCCTAACTGGCGAACCTTCTCGCTGTCGCCATCCGAAAGCACTACCGCTTCCGCACCGCTCTCAAGTGCAGCTATAACCACTTCTTTATTAAAGGGGATTGCACTTACCCACAGTTTTTTCATTGGATTTATTCCGTTTTAATTTTTGCCACAGAGGACACAGAGATTTTCAGCTTTACATTTTATTTATTTTGTATGTTTTTCGACAGTTTTTCTGGTTTCGATATGTTTGGTTCGATTATCTCCCAGTATTCTTTCAAATCGATACTTTCTTTGTCCTTCAGCAAATCGCGGAGGATATATCGGTGTGAGGCCCCTGTAAGAACTACCAAGCGCCTGCCGGGATACTTACTGGCAGCTTTGATGACGTTGTCGGCCATTATCCTGTTTCGTTCCAGCCACTGGTTTCTGGCAAAATGATCATAATCAGTTAGAGTTTTATATTCAGGATAGTTTTCAAGAATGGGCGGTAAAATATCATACGACACCGAGTGCTTTATTCTAATAATAGAATCGTGAGCATCGGAGTTGATAATCTCAGGCCCGCTGTTCATGAACAAGCTTGCCTCTGCCTGAAAAGTAAATTCAAGAAGTTTGGCTATTTTTAGGTCCAGTGAATTTGGATCACTTTCATATAACCCTAACCACCATTTATTAAGCAGATTGTTGGCTTGTTTTTGTCTTTTGAAATAATTGGTTTTTTTGAAGTTTTCCTGTCTGTCAGGCCTATCGAAAGGTATTTGTTTTATGCCAAGTTTCACTGCAACTGTATCAGCGGCCCAGGATTCCGGGCCACCAGGATTATCCTTGCCCCTGATTTTTTCGAGAGGTCTGCCATCGGGTTCGACAAGACTCAGCGGCAACTCATTTAGAATCGCATCCGGCTTTAGCGACAGGATTATCTGTCTTAATATATCAGGGCTGTACTTCGGGTTTTTGTAATGGGCACTGTGAATCGTACCTATAATCACTACCTGCGTTTTTGGGGTTTCGGGTGGTATTTTCGATTCAGCAAAACTATTAACAGCGCATAAGCTCACACAAAACAGTATCAAAATCATGGTTTTAAATATGTCTGTCATTATCTTTTCTCTGTGGCTAATGTCTTACGCCTGCAATATGGCTGTAGCTTCTTCGATGCCGGCGTTGTGGTGGACCATTTTGCTTAGGGCCTCGATCATTTTTTCCGGTTTTTCGTGCTGGAAGGCGTTTCGGCCAATCGATACGCCCGCAGCGCCGGCTTTGAGAGCTTCGT
>CAJVYK010000071.1 GCA_913009865.1 uncultured bacterium | reverse complement strand
TTACCGGATAAACCTGACTTTCTTTCATACCGTTTGTTGACTGGGCTGACTGAAGCAATAAATACATGTTTCTGGCTTCACAAGGATTTACTGCGGAGAAGCTTACGCCAAAACCCCTAAGTTTGAGAGCATCAGGGTTGACAATCTGCAGCAAATCCTTATAATACGGTATAATACGGCTGTGAATAGCCGATAGTGAATAGTGAAATAGTGTTAAAATCCCCCTGTGAAATTGGGGGCTAAATGCTAAATATAAATACCTCTATGATGTATGGGTTTATAAGCGTTGGGGTTAGTACTAAATTATGACTACGGAACAACCTATTGCTACACACGGAAATCTTGACCATGAGCCGGAGTTGAATAAGTTTTTCAGGGTTGCTATCAAAACCCAGGCAAGTGATCTGCACCTGAAGGTCGGACAACGGCCCAAATTACGCCTCTACGGAAAACTTAAAAGTACTACCGGCGAAACAATAACTGAAGAAAGAATGGAACATCTGGTTTTTGGCATACTCAGTCCGGAGCAGAAAGAGTTTTTTCTAAAAAACGGCAGCATCGACTTCGCATACGAAATCGGCGATGAGGATCGCTTCCGAACAAACATATTTCGCCAGCGAGGGATGATTAGTCTTGCAGCAAGACGGGTAAGCTCCGACATCCCGCCATTTGAAAGTCTGCACCTGCCGCTGACACTGGAAAAAATATCTGATGGCGGCCAGGGGTTAATACTCGTGGTGGGTCCTACCGGATGTGGCAAAACCACGACAATCGCAGCGATGATAGACTACATAAACCGCACACGCTCGGCCCATATAGTTACAATTGAAGACCCTATCGAGTATCTCTTTAGAGACAAAAAATCAATCGTATCACAAAGAGAAATCGGTATCGATGTTAAAAACTTCGATGACGCCTTAGAAACTCTGATGCGACAGGACCCTGATATAGTCTTCGTTGGTGAGATGCGCAATGCCACAACCGTCACGGCAGCGATGAGAGCCGCGGAAACCGGCCATCTTGTTTTTGGAACAATGCACTCGGCAAATGCCCCGCAGGCTGTTCAACGACTTTTAGACCTGTTCCCGCAAAGCGAAAGAGGACTGACAAGACAGGCTTTAAGTTTGACAATTAAAGCAATCGTTAGCCAGGTATTGCTGCCGAGCATCGAGGATGGTGTGGACAGAATGCCTGCCGTTGAGATACTTATTGCAAACTCAACCGTCAGAAAACTAATTTCTGAAGAACGAGAGGTCGATTTGCCCAGCGTTATACGAAGCTGTCAAAACGAAGGTATGCAGGATTTTACATCTAATCTTTGCGAACTGGTAAAAAAAGGAAGCATAGAACCAAAGGAAGCATACAGATATGCACCGAATATAGAAGAACTGAAAATGGCACTAAAGGGTATCAGAACCAGTACCAGTGGCATATTATAGTTATGAGTTTTGAGTTATAACTCACACTCAAAACTGAAATGGAGTTTCTTAACTTATGTCGGATTTACCATTGACTTTTGTCGAATACAGCGGCTACATATCCATAATTAAGGTTGTTGTCTTTTTGATCTTGTTCTTTTTATGGCTGCCGCTGATTGGCTGGGTGTACAAGGATAGCAGGACAGTGGGAACCAAAGAGGTCTTCTGGACGGCTATTGTTTTCGGCACAGCAGCCGCAGCAGCGATAATTTGGCTGCTCGTACCCGTTTTTATCATCGGGATGCTGTTCTACCTGATAGCCGTAACAGCTACATCTATCAGTTATGTAATGCACCGCAATGCCAGAGTCCCGGAGTTTGATAAAGTTCTGACCGCCGAGCACATTAAAGGCCTGTTCGACAACGAAACAAAAAAACTCGATACCCTCAAGGGGCTTATTTTCATAACGGCCAACAACAATGAAGTTCCTATGCCTGAACCCAAAACGCCGGACTTTTTCGGCTATAAGGTAGCATACGATATTTTTACCGATGCCATCTGGCGAAGGGCAAGCGATATTATGTTTTCACCAACGCACCAAAACTATAATGTAATCTACTATGTCGATGGTGCAGCGTTAAAACAGCCAACTATAACCAAAGAACAGATGGAGTATTTCATTCGCTTTGTAAAAAGTCTTGCCGATTTGGACATTAACGAAAGGCGAAAACCACAAAAAGGAAAGTTCAGAATCTACCAGAACAAAGAGAATATCGAGTGGGAAATAACCACTGCCGGCTCAACTGCAGGCGAGCAGATTAGACTCAAACAAACAACTCAACAGAACATAATCAGGTTAATCGATATCGGCTTGACGCCCGACCAATACGAACAGCTAAATAAAATTAGCGAGGTAAAACAAGGACTGTTCATCATAGCCGGGCCCAAAAAGACCGGTGTAACAACCACATTTTACGCTCTGCTCAGAAATCATGACGCTTTCATTAACAATATAAACACGCTTGAAAGACAGCCTACGGTCGAACTGCCAAATATAACTCAAAATGTCTTCGGACTCAGCGACACGGGCACAACTACATACGCCAAAAAATTGCAGGCAATGATAAGAATGGAGCCGGACATCGTTGGTATTGCCGATTGCCAGGATGCCGAAACAGCACAAATTGCCTGTACAGCTGCTAAGAATGGCAAAATCGTATATGTCACACTCGAAGCGGATAACGTAATAGGCGCACTCGGCAGATGGATGAAATTGGTCGGCGATGGAAATCTTGCCGCTGATACCCTCCTGGGCATAAGCAACCAACGGCTACTTAGAAAACTTTGCAACGAATGCAAGCAGGCGTACGAGCCGAATAGAGAACTTCTTAGAAAGTTCAATATCACCGCTGAAAAAGCAAAGGTGTTTTACCGACCCGGCAAAGTGCAATACAACAAGCACGGCAAGCCGGCAACCTGTGAGAATTGCCAGGGGACAGGTTTTGTCGGCAGAATGGGTGTATTTGAAATTATCACAATAAATGATGAGCTAAGAGACGTTATAAAACAGTCAAAGTTACTGTCAGAAATCGGTACGCAATTCAGACGTGCTAAAATGCTTTATCTACAGGAGCAGGCACTGAGAAAAGTTATTGATGGAACAACGGCAGTAAACGAAATGGTTAGAATACTTTCAACACCAAAAAAGAAATAAACGGGCACCGTTGCCCGTAACTCGTGACCTGAGACACGAGAGAGAAGATACTGATAAATTGGAGAGGTTATAATGGCCGGCTTACTTGTAGTATTGATTATTTTAGGTTGTGCTGTCCAGCAGTATCTAAAGAGCACGTTCGTTAAATCATTCACAACAGTAATAATTACTATCTGTGCAGCCATAGTTGCGTTCGGCTACTTCGAGATGTTAGCAGAGGTCTTTACCGGTCGGGGCGGCAACAGTCGTTACCCTGCTCTCATACACTGGGCACAGCCGTTATCTTTTGTGCTGCTGTTTGTTTTGGCTTTTGCCGTTCTGCAGACAATCGCCGCTCAATTAACCCGCCATCCGGTTGATTTGGGACTTTGGCCTGAGCGTATCGGACGCGTTGTCTGCGGTATTTTTTTAGGCCTTATCCTGTCCGGCCTTCTGCTTACAGCCCTTGCAATGGCGCCTTTAGCAAACAAGTACCCTTACCAACGCTTTGACGCAACCAGCCCTGATGCCGAAAAGCCCAACAAAGTATTATTGAATGCCGATGGATTTGCGACAGGATGGTTCAATATCGTAAGCAGCGGCAGCTTCAGTGGAAAAAGAAGTTTTGCCGCTCTGCACCCGGCCTTCCTTGACCAGCTCTTTTTGAATCGGCATAATATTGACGATAATATATCAATTGCCACCAGCTCTGAAGCAATAGAAATACCAAAGAAAAAAGCCGCCTGGCCGGCCCCTCAAGACCTAAAAGACTCGAAAGGCAAGCCGGTATCACCGAAAAGCGGGCACAACCTTACAATCGTGCGGGTGGGAATAAAGAAAAAAGCGGTAAAGGATGCGGGTACATTTACACTTTCCCAATTAAGGTTAATCTGCAAACAAAAAAACTATGCTGAAAACCCGCTCGCCGGAAAAGGGAAAAACATTTACCCCGTCGGATACCTGAAAATGGTAAACCAGCTACAGGAAAAACGATTAAACGACCAGATAAAATTAGAACGGGCCGATTTCGACGGTAAAATAAAATGGATAGACTTTGCTTTTTATGTGCCGAAAAATTATCTGCCCGTGCTGGTCGAGTTCAAGCAAAACAATATTGCCATGGTACCGCCCCCAGTAACCGCTGAACAGGCCCCACCGGCAGTGTTCTTCATTCAATTATCCAAATGTGCAACAGATATTGCAGAACTTGAAGCCATCAGTTCAGCCAAAGTTTACGGCGTTGAATTAGCTGCAGGGCCCGAACTCTTAGCCGGCTTAAGACTTAAAATAAACGATCCAAACCAGTGGCGAAACGCCCAAACAGCCGACAGTATCAAGCCAGCCCAATTCGAGGATGGTAAAATTAACTACGTCAGAGCTGAACTGAAAATAGAAGAATCAACTCAGGATGAAGCTAAAGCCCCCAAATTCACCCGAAAAAAGTCCTGGAAGAAACGCAAGGGTATCCCGGCAATGTTAAAACCTCTCAAGGGCTATAGATTACTTTCGCTAAAGTGTAACAACCCCTCTACCGGTGTGGCAATAAAAGCGGAGCAGTTGCCGGTACTTGTGGAACTGTCCGGATTGATTCACCGCCCCGTTGGCATTATCGCTTCAGGCAAAGTGGACGACCAAATCGTTTATGAGGTTGATTACCGCTCGCTTACTGCTGAAGATATAGCAGATGGCCTTACCATTGCTGAAGACGGCTCGGTCGCAAAAGCTTTTCCCGATACTGTCTGGCTAACGGAGCAGGCGCAAAGCATATCAGAGTTTTATGTGCTATATCTGGTTAAGTCAAAAAGAAATGCAATTATTACACTGGTTCAGCCGGCCGATTCGCAGATGACTGCAGGGTTTAAAGAATACGAAGGTTTCCTCATCAAATAGCCCAACTATCGGGATAATGAAACAAGTTCGTAGTTCGTAAAATTTGTGTCTCGTCCGCCGTATCAAGCCACTGTAGCGATAGGTGAAACGTATCTCCGCCGTCAGGCATTCTCCTATAAAGTCCTGCCGTAAGGCATCCTGTGGATTACGGACTACGGAGAACGAGATACGAATTTAGCAGCTAACAACCAATTCTTCCAAATTCAGCTCCATTAAATGGTCAAGATAAGCGCTCAAATCTTCCTCAGAAAAACTTGCGAGAAATTCCGGCTTGGCGCTTCTGTTGATTTCACAAATGCAGTCTATTAACTCCCTTTTACTCATACGCATACATCCTTCAAAACTCATAAGAAAAAAACCCTCTCAACTTCCCGAATATCGACAGGGTGAACTTCTTTTCTTTAGCCGGCCGGCCGGCTCAGCCGGTAACGCCCTATAACCCGAACCACCATATAGCAGAATCGCCTTTGCTTCGAGCACAATATATGGCCTGAGCCAACAAACTGTTTTTGAGACTTTTCTCAATGTCCAATAAAATCGCCCTCGCCGCCAGCCAACGCAAACCAGAAAAAAAATACAACTTTTCTGTTTTTTTTATTTAAGAGCTGAAGAGAGAGATGGGAAAATAGACTTCGACGGAAAAACAACTGTGTTTGGCCCGGGTGACGGAGTGTTTATACCGGCGGGTGAAAAACACAAGCACAAAAGTAGAATTCTCGCGGATGTAGTTAAAATAATCCTGGTGGAAGATGCCTGACCTTTCCTTGGCAGTTGGTCCTTAAATCCTAAAGAACTCAAACTGACCGATGGCCAGTTTGAAAAATTAAAAATCAAAGATACCTATGGCATAAATTAAAAATCAAAATTGCGGAATCCCGACGAAGTCGGGATGGCTTCTTGATTGTTTTTTGTTTTACGGAACATATTATTAAATAATGAGTTATTGTAATTTCGGGCCGTAAATCGGTCGGTTTGAGTAAAGAATCTAAACCTCTAAAAAAACCTTGTCCTTTATACCTCGGTTATTGTATCATTATGGACTTTAGCGGAAACAAAGAAATAAGGGAATAAGGTTTTGGAGGTGTTGTAAAGTGGCTGATACCGGCGATATTCGTAACATTGTTCTTTTAGGGCACGGCGGAAGCGGTAAAACCTCTCTGGCCGAGGCAATACTGCACAAAACCGGTGCGACAAACCGGCTCGGAAGTGTTGATGAGCAAACCAGCGTCTGCGATTACTACGACGAAGAAAAAGGACATCAGCATTCTATTGCCTCGGCGATAGTCCACGCCGAGCACAGCGGTAAACTCATCAATATCATCGATACGCCGGGCTATCCGGATTTTATCGGGCCGGCTATCAAAGCGATACCGGCTGCAGAAACAGCCGTGATTGTCATCAGCGCAGCAGCAGGTATAGAAACCAATACCCGCAAACTGTTTGAATTAGCTACAGAAGCTAATATGCCGAAACTTTTCGTTATAAACAAAATCGACGCTGAAAATACCGACCTGCCTGGACTGGTAAAAAATATTCAGGAAACTTTCGGCTTGCAATGCCGCTGTGCCAATCTGCCTGCAGCGGACAAGGCGTCGGTTGTTGACTGTATTGAAAACAAAACCGGCGATTCGCCCGTGGGTGATGTTGCTCAAGCTCATACCGACTTAATCGAAAGTGTTATCGAGGCCGACGATGAGCTTATGGAAAGCTACCTTGGCGGCGAAGAAATCTCTGCCGAAAAAATAGCTTCCGTGTTCGTAAAGGCCATAAAAGCCGGAACAATTATTCCCATAGTTTTCACCAATGCCCGCAAAGAAATCGGAATAAGTGAACTTCTGGACATTATTGTAAAATATACGCCGTCACCTCTTGAAGCAAACGCCGTCCAGCTTAAAGATGGTGAGCAGACAGCAGAACTGGCCGCTGACCCTGCCGGTCCGTTGGCAGGATTGGTATTTCGTATCGGCTTTGACCCAAAGTCGAATATGAAGTACTCCGCCATCCGTATATTCAGCGGTACAATCAAGTCCGATACCAACATGCTGCGAAACAATGAGAAAAAAAGTATTCGCCCCGGCCATATCTTAAAATCACAGGGTGAGGAAAATAAAGAAATCGATACTGGTATCGCCGGCGATATTATAACCTTAGCTAAAATCGAGGATCTCAAAATCGGCGATCTTGTCCACGACGGCCGGGCAGCAGGCAAATTTGATATGCCGGCTGTGCCTGAGCCAATGTTTTCTCTGGCACTTGAACCGGCTACAAGAGGAGACGAGCAAAAAATCGGAACGGCACTTGAAAAACTGTGTGAGGAAGACCCGTGCTTCAAGGTTGCCCATGACCAACAGACAAAAGAATTGGTGATAAGCGGACTTGGTGATTTGCACCTGCGGGTTATGCTCGAGAAAATGGAAAAACGCTTTAAGCTGTCGGTAAATACGAAAGAGCCGAAGATACCCTATCACGAGACAATTTCCGCAAAAGCCGAGGGGCATTACCGCCATAAAAAACAGAGCGGCGGAGCAGGCCAATTCGGCGAAGTTTACCTCCGCGTGGAACCGGCTGAGCGCAATTCCGACCCGCCATTGCAGTTTAGCTGGGATATTTTCGGCGCTTCAATCCCCGGCCAATTTGAGCCGGCTGTTGCCAAGGGCATCAGGGACGTAATGCAAAACGGGGTCGTCGCGGGCTTTCCGCTGCAGGATATAAAAGTTTCTGTTTATGACGGCAAGCACCATCCTGTCGATTCAAAAGAAGTGGCGTTTCGGGCTGCGGGCAAGGGGGCTTTTATTGACGCTCTTCAAAAGGCAAAGCCGGTTTTACTTGAGCCGATAGTGAATATGGAGATTACTGTCCCTGCAGAGAATATGGGCGATATCGCAGGCGATTTGGCATCGAAACGCGGAAGGGTGCTCGGCCAGGATATGTTAGCCGGTAACTTCATTGTTATTAAGGCCCAGGTGCCGTTAGCCGAGGTTACGCAGTATAACAGCCAGTTGAAAAGCGTTACCGGAGGACGCGGCAGCTACTCAATGACACTTAGCCACTATGAGCCGACTCCGCCCAACGTCCAGCAGCAAATCGTTGCAGCATACGCGAAACAAAAAGCGGATGGCGAGTAGATTTTCTCCTATCTCGCCAAGCCCTTCGACTACGCTCAGTCATAGGGACTCCCGAGGATGACGGTATCTGGGACTAATATTCTATTGCTTTTGTCAGTTTATCGCGGTTTTTGTTCAGCCATTCGGCTTTGCGGCAAATCATCCTTAAAAAATCGGCCCCGCTTAGATGACCGAAAAAGCCGGTAGCAGCTATCGGTAACACCGCCTCGGCTATTATCGTCTCAATCATCAAACAAGGAAGCGAATTCAGCTTATTTTCGTCCAGCTTAATCACTTTGCGGTAGCCATTCAGAAATTGAACGAGCTTGGCCTGGTCGAGATAATCAGGCCAATCGGCAGGATTGGGACGGTTGCCGACAATAGAAAACTGCAGCATACCGTTGGCCAGGTCGGTAACCGCCGGTGCAATCTTAACCGAATCGAAATCAAGAACTGCAGTCAGCTTGCCCCTGGAAAAGAGCATATTACCCGGATGCCAATCGCCGTGTACAATCTGCTCATCCCACAAGTCAAATCCAAGCTGGTTTACACAAACACTGGAGTCGTTATAAAGAATCACTAATGCCTCAGCGGTCTTTTGTAATTTCCTGTTTGGCCCAGTTGTTTTGTTGTATCCAATTGTTTTTAGATGCCTGCGGACGGTTGAAGAATCATGGAAACTGCCCCTCAATAGCTTCAATGGGCAGGCAAAATCAGTTAAGTGCCGGTGAAATTTAGCCAACTGCCGGCCTGTATCAGTAGTAGCTTCGACTGAGCCGTCGTAGCGGGAGCCGGCAACGAATTTGAAAAACTCGTAAATGTGATTATCCAATTGAAGGATTGTATTGTTCTCGTCGCAAGTAGCTACCAGAGAGGTAACAGGGAAGGCCTTGCCGGCTAAGTGAGTCTGCACGGCGTGCGCAAAGGCAACCCGGTACAGGTCGTCTTTGCCTTTCGGCCGACGTTTCAAAAGGAATTTGCCCCGCTCGGATGTGACCACCATTTTCGGCGCACGCCTATCGCCTGCAGACAACGGCTTTACCTGATGAATTACGCCGATGTCGTAATGACTGAGTACCTCAGCTAACTCCTCGGAAGAAAAATGTGCGCCGCCTCTGGGCATAAATTTGTGTCTCGTTGCTCGTGACTCGTGGTTCGATTTACGACTCGCTATTCACAGCTTATACAGCTAAAATATCAAAAGGAAAAGAATAATCAAAAGGGATACTGCCAGCGCTGCGCTTAAAATCAATATCGCAATCCGGTAATGTGTAATGGCCTCTTCTTTGTAAACTTCTTCCTTGGCTTCGATTGTCTGGCCGTTTTCCAATTGCTCAAGTACGGAAATGTCAAATCTCTTGTGCGCCAGAAGTGGAGGTTGGCCACTGCGAATAGCCTCTAAATCCGTCAGCAGTTCCTCAACGTTGTTGTAGCGGTCTTCTTTACGTTTGGCCATCATAATTTCAATGACCTCGG
>CAJVYK010000070.1 GCA_913009865.1 uncultured bacterium | reverse complement strand
GAGTTCAGACGTGTGCTCTTCCGATCTGAGGACACAGAGAGCACAGAGAAGAGAATAGATTCCCGCTTTCGCGGGAATGACGGTAAGGAATATTGAATGTCGAACAATGAGATGGTGAATCGAAAAGCGAATCACGAATCACGAATCACGAATCACGAACCACGAGTCACGAATCACGAGTCACGAGCCACGAGTCACGAGCCACGAGTCACGAGCCACGAGCCACGAGCCACGAGCGACGAGTCCGTTGTATGGTGGCATTGGCACAGACGATTGTATAACTGGGTCGTTCACTGGGCGGATACTCGCTTCGGTGTTCCGGCACTTATCGTGCTTGCGGTTACCGAACCAATCTGCGTGCCGATTCCCGCGGATGTTCTGGTCATTGGACTCTGCCTGGGTAAGCCGAAACGCTCGTTGAGATACGGGCTTACCTGTGCGTTCTTTTCCGTTCTTGGCGGAACAATCGCCTTTTCCCTCGGCTTAGCTATCGGCCCTGACAGGGTGGTTGATTTATTCAACACCATCGGCATTGGCACAAAAGCCCAGTCCGCTCTCGATCTTTACGCAAAATATGACTTCTGGGCTATCGCTATCTCAGCCCTGACTCCCGTGCCCTATATGATTTTCAGTTGGGTCGGCGGGATGGCTGAGGTTTCACTGGCCAAATTTGTAACGGTAAGTATCGTATTCCGCACAATGAGGTTCGGCGGTGAGGCATTACTCTTTTATTTTCTCGGAGAAAGAGCCCGCTGGTTAATAGAAAAGTACTTTAACCTTGCCACCATCGTTGTTATCATATTATTGGCTGTCGTAGTTTATCTAATAAAGATGCTGGAGCATATATTTACCGGCTGAAAAATGAACGATGTTCAAAAACAAACACTTCTTAAAGTTGTCTGCGATACCGTTGAGGCCGTTATCACCGGCAGGCCTATCCCAAAACCCCAATCGGACGACCCACAGCTGAATGACCATTGCGGCTGCTTTGTAACCCTGAAAAACCAGGGCCGACTGCGGGGCTGTATCGGCCAATTCACTTCCGAAATACCGTTGATTGAGCTGGTTGGCCAAATGGCAAAAGCGTCAGCTACCAGCGACCCGCGGTTTTTGGCCGACCCTGTAACCAGCGATGAGTTAGAGCAATTGGATATCGAGATATCGGTTTTGTCACCGCTGAAGAAGACCGACGACCCGTTGAGTCTGCGGCCTGGAATTGACGGCATTTATATAAAAAGAGGATGTGCCTCGGGCTGCTTTCTGCCTCAGGTTGCCGCCGAGACCGGCTGGAGCAAAGAAGAATTTCTTTCGTACTGCTGTGCGCACAAAGCCGGTCTGCCGTCCGATGCCTGGAAAGATGCGGAAACTGAAGTCTATCTATTCACCGCGGATGTATTCAGCTCACCGTTCAAGGAAACCTGAGCAGTAAAGAGACGATTGTGGCAGGAAAGTTTGTGCTAATTTCGATAGTAGCGGTCATTTGCCTGGCCGGCTGTTCCGAAGGTCAGTTTCCTAAGAAGGGGGCTGGAGTTCAGCGAATCGATACCTGTGACGGTATGATTGAGTATCTGCAGCAGGCACATCTGCCGGCCCTGAAGTCAGTTGAGGTTTGGCAAAACGGGTACGGGCCGGGGGTGAAAATTGTCACCAAACACTATGAGATTTTCACAACACTTCTGGACCCCCTTCTGCTTAGTCAGGTTCCCGGGTTTATGGAATCGGCCTATCGGGGCTACAACAATCAACTGCCTGAACCCATTGCAACGACAGCTAAGTTTACGGTTTATCTTTTTGCCGACCGCCGGCAGTGGGAGAGTTTCACAAAGACCTTTGCCGGCCGGCAGGCATCGCTGTACTGTAAACCAGGGGTCCGTGCGTATTATCTAAAGGGCGTCTGCGTGACATATAATAGCGGTAGAGAGCGAACCTTTTCCAATCTTGGGCACGAGGGATGGCATCAGTTTAACAGCAGGCATTTCAAGTTCCGTTTGCCGACCTGGCTCGATGAAGGTGTCGCAATGCTGTTCGAGGCCAGCAGAGAGACCATGGGCTTATTTTATTTTGAGCCGAGCCGGAATATGCAGCGATTAGGTGCACTAAAGACAACGCTGATAAAGAATAAAATGATACCGCTAAAAAAATTGATAGCTTTGAATCCTGCTGAAATGCTTGATGTGAATGATAATGATGCCGTAGGGGCTTTTTACGGTCAATCTTATGCACTGGTGCGATTTTTACGGGAAGAGGGCTATGGCAAACGGCTGAGAAATTATCATCAGTTGCTTCTGGATGGGCTGAGGGGCGATTGGCCGCTCAGCGAGGCGAGCAAAAGAATTGCGGCAGATAGAAACATTCCGCTGACTATCCGGTGGAATCGGGCCATTGGGACGCAGTTGTTTAAGCAGTATATCGATAGCGATTCCGATTTAACCAGTATAGAGAAGGAGTATATAACTTTTTGCAGGAAGATAGTCTATCACGTACGCCTTAAATAGTTCGTAGTTCGTAGTTCATAGTTCGTAGTTCATAGTTCGTAGTTCATAGTTCGTAGTTCATAGTTCGTAGTTCGTAGTTCATAGTTCGTAGTTCGTAGGTTATTGAAATTGTCAAATTGTCAGTTGTCCATCATTCTTGCTTCCACCTCACCGCGGCGAAAACAGCTCTTGGCCGAAGCGGGCTTCAAATTTACGGTTTTCCCCCCGGATATCGATGAAGCAGCTTTTCTGTCCGACCGAATCAGTCCCCGTGAATACGCCGAACAGCTTGGGTTAGCGAAAGCAAAAAATGTCGCTGCCAGGTTCCCATCCCGTTTGGTCATCGGTGCCGATACCGTTGCTGATTTTAACGGCCAAATAATCGGCAAGCCCGCTGATGCCAAGGAAGCCGAGCAGATTACTAAAAAGCTGTTTAGTGCCCCTCATAAGGTAATAACCGCTGTTGCGATTGTCAGGTTAATCGATGACATTGAGTTGTGCGAAAGCGATACCACGACTGTTTATCCTGAGAAACTGACTGCTGAGCAAATCGCTGAGCATATAAAAAGTAAATCCTGGCAGGGCAAGGCGGGCGCTTATGCTATTCAGGAGAATGGAGACGAATTTATCGAAAGAATAGAAGGCAGCTTGACAAACGTGATGGGCCTGCCGATGGAACTTCTGCAGCGGCTGCTGAGAAGATTAAAAGAAGGGCAAATCGGCTGCGAAGCGGACGAAGAATAACGAATGTCGAACAAGGAATGTCGAAGTGAAAAGGTGCAGAAGGGGGGCTACCACGGGAGATGGCAGCTATAATGCCGGTAGAACAGGCCGATTGAGCGAATAGCGATGATGGCGATGGCCTGAGCAGCGATGTCAGCAAACAAATACAGCGCTACAATGGTTTTGCTGCTGCTGACCAAATCACCGTATGCGGAGATTTTGAACTGCAACGTCCAGGCCAAAATGAAGATTGCGACGACGGTTAGATACGGCCAAAAGGCCCTTATGACAGGCCTGAAGAAGCGAGCGGGCTTTAGAGCCATATCTACGCCAAGCCCAAGGGACATAATTAAAATCGCCATCGGAAAAACAAATAACCCGCCAAACATTAATGTATATGTAAGTATGGGCAGTTGAATTTGCATATTCTTCAATACTATGATAGATATAATGCACGGCAGTTGGACTGTTACTAATGTAATAAAAAACAGATATAGCGACTTTACGATATTCCATACGAATCCGAAAAAGCCGTCCATATAAATATCCGGCAGCAGGTCGGCATCGGTCGTGGTTGTGCGTATTATTTCCATATAATACCAGAATAAACATCCCCATGCAGCAAGAGTTACGACAAGACCTACCGGCGCCTGAAATCTGATTGCGCCAACAGTGAAGGAATAGTCCGTATGGCCGGTGAAAAATTTGAAGCATACTGCGGCGGTGACAAAAACCAGGCCGGTAACGTTGGCTGAATTTGCGAACAGTTTGAAGCTGTCTATGAAAACGGCTTTGTAAAAGCCGGGCAGTGGTTCGGCTGTTTGCGGTTCGGGTTCGACTTTTTCAGGAGTTTCGTAGTTTTTGCAGGGAATAATGAAACGCTGGCCACAGGTTGTACAGCGGGCGCATTTGCCGCAGTGTTTGCTGTCAAAGGCAATCAGTGCATCGCACGTGGGGCAGTTGAACTCGACTGTCATACTTAGAGTCTATCCTAAAAACCCTCTGGCTTCGACCGGCTGCGCCGTCCGTGGCCGGCGTCAGGCTGCATCGACAACCTTCAGGTTGCCTGTTTCGCCTTCCTTGGCCACAATCGGCTCGCTCGGTCTCGGGCCAACGAGTAGTTATTAGGATAGGCTCTTAATCCCGCTTCATAGCGTCAATGAAGCATTTGACATTGTTGGCCCATTTTTGGGCCTCCAGCAGGTCAACCTTGTCAGCTTTTACCAGCATTGCCAGATGCTTTTCCATCGTTATCATTTTTTCATCCGGCCTGTCTCGAGTCTTTGTCTGCAGTTGTGAATACATTTGCTCTGCCTTGCCGGTGCGTATCATGTTAGCGCAGGCGTAGTTGTTGTTGAGTATTTCCATTGCTACGATTCTGCCTGTCCCGTCTTTTCTCGGCACGAGCTTTTGACTGATGATATAGGCAAGGCCGAGCGAGAGTTGATTTTGCACTTCGTGCTGTCGGCCGGCAGGGAAATAATCCAGCACACGCGCAATTGTTCCGGTTACGTCCCTCGTATGCAGGGTGGAGAAGACCAGATGGCCGGTCTCGGCGGCCATAAGTGTCATAGCTATCGTCTCGGCATCACGCATCTCTCCGACAAATATTATGTCAGGGTCCTCCCGCAGCATTGCTCGCAATCCGGCAACGAAGGATTTGACGTCTCTGCCGACCTCACGCTGTGAAATAAGAGAGTGTTTCTGAGGGTAGATGTACTCTATAGGGTCTTCAAGGGTTATAATCCGGCAGGGACGCTTCTCGCTGATGCGGTCGATTAGTGCGGCAATCGTTGTGGATTTGCCTGCGCCGGTGATGCCGGTTAAAAGCACAAGGCCATGCTTGAGATTGATGATGTCTTCCCAGGCATTATTCGGGAAGCCGATTTCCTCTACTTTCGGAATATTCAGCGATAATGCCCGGATCGCTGCACACAGTCCATCGTTTTCCTGAAAGATGTTTATTCGAAGCTGAAGTGAGCCGAGCCGGTAAGAGCAGTCCACGCTGTATTGGCTCTTTAGTTTGAGCAGATTTTCGTCGCTTAAGAGCGGATAGATGAGCTGCTTTGCTGTCTGTGGTGTTACTGTCGGGCCTTTAAGTTTTACCAGCTCGCCATCGATGCGGTATGTGGGAGCTGCGCCGACTTTGATATGCAAATCTGAGACGCGCATAGCGCCCTTCTCCTCGAAGTAGGCCAGCATATCAAGAATGCTTAACTTCCCCATGTTTTCGCTTGAATAGACTTTTGCTCTGCCTGGGTGTCTTTCAGTCATATTTGCCTCCGTTTAGATGTGAATGATAAGAAGCGGTTATTTTTTATTACCCAGCCAGTCCTGCAAGTTTTTGGCCAATATCTCGACATTTCTCTTTCTCATTATGTGCTCGATGATTGCCGGGCGAACTTTCAGCTTGAGCATCGCCTTGTGTGCCCTTTGCCAAAGCTGATTCTGCCTGGACTCTGTGTCAGCCAGGTACAGTTCGGTCACCAGCTCGCCCAGCTTATGGAGCATTATCGTGTCGAGGTTATCGTAATACTGCGAGATTATTTTAGCTTGATAGTTTGAACGCATATTTTCCTTTGATTGTTGATTAGTTTATTGATTATTCTTAATATATCAATTATCATTCACCACTTATCAATAATCAATACAATAATTTGAGTATGCCAAGTAGAATACTATTTTTAATTATGTTGATTTTGCCGCCGACAGTGGCTTCATCGGCTATTGAGAGTCAAAAAGCTCGTCTCTTTGACGGTCAGGATTTGCACCTGGAAGGGACTGAAGTTGTTAGCTATCAGCTAAGCACCGGCGAGCATACGTTACTTTTCCGGAACGGATTTTCGATGTCAATAGGAGCTAATCAATTTTCCAGTGATAGCGCTGTGGTATGGCTGAAAAGCAAGACAACCGAATTTCGCGGCAGAACTCGCATCGATTACAACGCAAAGGTTTATCTGACGGGCAATATAACGGTTAAAAAAGGCAAAGGCGCCAGGACCACCGATTTAGAAACGTTTCTCGTGCCCCGAAAGACGAGAGACGAACAAGAAGCAACAAGATACGAAAGTATGGTTGTGCGGTTCAGCGTCAGCGGTGAGGTTTTTGTGACAGCGGACATAAAAAAATCGGGCGATCCTCGTGGATTAGTCCTTTACAAAAAAGCACTTGCTGATGTTACATCACTTGGGCTGAAGTTTGCGGTTAAAGCCGAGGTACCGGTATCTGAAACAGCAGATAGCGTGAAACAGATACCTGTGGCAGAGTTAGCGGACAGCAATAAAGTAAAAAGTGAAAAGACGGAAATAATCGCTAAGCCGAAAGTGAAGAAGCCCGGCCTTGCGTATCCGGTCAATATAGCGCCCGCCGGTGAAGTCAAACCGAAGGTCGAAATTAGTACAGCAGCGGACGGTACAGATATTGCAACGGTGATTGGCAGATTCTATCTATGGCAAAAGCAGGATGAGAAAGGTGGTTTGCTGGAGTTACAGGCGGATGACGCAGTTATGTTTTTAGCGGACAGCGGACAGCGGACAGCGGATAGTAAAGAACCATACGCCAAACGCTATACGCCAAACGCTGTTTATATGTCCGGTGATGTGGTGATGACAGAGGGACAGCGGACGATTCGGGCTGATGAGCTATACTACGATTTCCAGGAGAAAAAGGCCCTTGCTATAAACGCTGTGATGAGGAATTTCGATGTCAAACGAGGCATTCCGATTTATGTTCGGGCGGCGAAGCTGCGGCAGTTGGCAGAAAATAAATTTGCAGCGGAGAATATTACTTTGACGAGTAGTGAATTTTACCAGCCCCAGATTTCGCTTACCGCTTCGACTGTGCTTATTACCGATACAACCGCTATCGACCAGCGGGACGGTAAGGTCTCTGACAGCAGTTTCGACGCCCAGATGCGTGATGTACGTTTGAAGATGGGCAAGAGAACGATTTTTTACTGGCCGGTTATGCGGAGTAATTTGCAAAGGCCTGATATTCCCATCAAGAGCATACGTATTGGTAATGATAACACCTGGGGAACGTCGGTTGAGACGCGATGGTACTTGTCCCGGTTGCTGGGATTGGCTGAGCCGGAAGGGACAGACAGCACTTTTGCATTGGATTATTATGGCAAACGCGGCCTCGGCAGCGGAGTAGAGATTGATTATGAAAGGGAAAACTATTTCGGCAGATTTTTAGGTTATCTGATAAGCGATACCGGTAAAGACAGACTCGGCAGAGACCGCAGCCGAAAAGACATTGAGCCGGACCGTAAGCTTCGCGGCCGGTTCCACTGGCTGCACAGGCAATTCCTGCCCTACAACTGGCAGCTTACAACCGAGACCAGTTACGCATCCGATGAGAATTTTATAGAAGGATATTATCGCGGCGAATTTAACGTGGGCAAGGAACAGGAAACACTAATTCATCTCAAACGCCTGGAAGACAACTGGGCGTTGTCTCTGTTGGGCAAGGGGAGAATAAACGATTTTGTTGATAAACTGGAAGAATTGCCGAGCGTCGAGTTTCACCTGACGGGCCAATCACTTTTCGATGACAGATTTACTTTGTACAGCGATACCGAGGTCAGCCGGTTGCGGCAGAGGATAGGTGAGAAACATTCGACAGTAATCAGTGATGAGCAGTTTTCGTTTGTCTCGCACAGAACCGAGCTTGATATGCCAATTATGATAGCGGATAGCGGACAGCGGATAGCGGATAGAAAAATGGCAGAGAGCGGAGACAGTAAACGCTATACGCTAAACGCTAAACGCTATTTCAAGATTGTGCCGTTTGTGGCTGGGACTTTCGGCTATGACGACCGCAGCGGTTTTACAAGAACGCTTGTGGACGGAACCAATAAGGGCGGTTTCGGTGAGGATAAGATTTGGATTGGTGAAGCTGGTGTTCGTGTTTTCTCGCAATACTGGAAGGTTTATCCTGATGTCAAATCGCGACTTTGGGATTTGAACCAGTTGCGCCATATCATAGAGCCGAAATTGACGGCTGTGGTTTATACTGAAAGCGACTCGGTTGTTAAGCAGCGTGATACGTTGAACATAGGTATTTCTCAGCGATTGCAAACCAAACGGGGCCCTGCCGGCCGGCAGCGCAACGTTGACTGGATGCGGCTCGATATGGACGTTACGTGGGTGAATAATTCCTCACACGACGCGGCTTCTTCCGGGCCGGACAGATTTATCTGGAACAACCCGGCTGTGCCGCTGCGAGTGCTTTCGGCGCCGGAGATATTTAACGGCGACCTTAGCAGCGGACTTCGTCGGTTTGAGATGTTTGGGCCGAGACGCAATTACTTCAGCGCAGATGCAATTTTTCGCCTGAGCGATACCTCCGCGGTACTGTCTGATATGAATTTCGATATGCAAAGTTCTGTGGTGCAGCAGTTCAACATTGGTCTTTCGCATCTGAGATGGCCTAACCTGGCGTTTTATATCGGCAGCAGATATTTAAGGCGGGTTGATGTTTTGAACGAGAAGGGTTCGAATGCGTTTACTTTCGCGGCTACTTATGTTCTCGACCCGAGATATACACTGATTTTTTCGCAGCAGTTTGATTTTGATTACGGTGCAAATATACGAAGTGACATAACGCTGATAAGGCGGTATCACAGGATGCGTTACGGTTTTACGTACAGTGCGGATGGGTCGCTGGACAGGCAGGCAATTGTTTTCAGTATATGGCCCCAGGGTGTTCCGGAGATGGCGATTGGACAGAGAAGGTATATGGGAATGGGCCGATAAAAATGCAAAAATTAAAATGTAAAATGCAAAATTGAGGAAGTCGTCCCTAAGGGACTCCACAATTTTAATTTTTAATCTTTGATATTTAATTTTTTAAGGAGAGTACTATGGCGTTGGTTGATACCAGAAAAATGTTTGAGATGGCTTATAAAAATGGCTATGCAATCGGAGCGTTCAATGTGAACAATATGGAAATCACGCAGGGCATTATAAGCGCTGTAGCCGAAGAGAAAGCCCCGCTTATCCTGCAGGTATCCAGAGGTGCACGCTCTTATGCAAGTAATAGCTATTTAAAGGCGATTATCAATGTGGCGGTTGAGGAAAACCCGGATATTCCGATAGCGATAAACCTGGACCACGGTGATAACTTCGAGACCTGCAAGCAATTTGTCGATGACGGCTTTACTTCGGTAATGATAGATGCCTCTTCAAAACCGTTCGAAGAGAACATTGAGATTACCAAAAAGGTGGTCGAATACGCCCATGCCAAGGGCGTAGTTGTCGAGGCCGAGCTGGGCCAGTTGGGTGGTATCGAAGAAGATGTGGTCGGTGTCAGTAGTGATGATATATCCAAGCATCTGGCCGACCCTGACCAGGTGGTGGAGTTTGTTCAGAAGAGCGGCTGTGATTCGTTGGCGGTTGCTATCGGGACCAGTCACGGCGCTTATAAGTTCAAAAAAGAGCCGAAGCTGGCTTTCGATA
>CAJVYK010000069.1 GCA_913009865.1 uncultured bacterium | reverse complement strand
TCCTTGCCGGCTGAGCGGCGGCTGGCAAGGGCTTTGAGAGAATCGAACGGGAAATCCCGCTGTTCCAGGATTTTCAAAAATTCCTGGCCAACCGCACCGGTTACTCCTGCTATTGCCAGATTACAACCCATACTTAAAACTCCTGAATAATATATTTCTCAAAACAGCAGGAAAGTATAGCGTTTTAGCCGCCAAAATGCAACAGGTATCAGCATTTCCGCCCGATGGCTTGTCATCGAGAGACAAAGCAACGAAAACAGGCCAACGAGCATTTAAGCTGTCGGCCTGTATTGTTAGCTGAAAAACAAGTTTATCTTTTGGCTATTATTTTTTGGGCAGTTTCAGTACAACGAAACGTGTGTAGCGTTCATCCCTGATTAAGAGCAGCACTGTCCCTTCCTTGGCGGCCTGTTTTATCGCTTTGTCAAACTCTTTGGTATTCCCGACAGGATGCCGGTTGACCTGCTGAATCAGCGTTCCGGGCGTAATGCCGGCAAGCCCAGCCAGTGAGCCGGGCTCAACCTGACTGACAACAACACCGGACAAGCCCTGATAACCGAGACGCTGAGCCAAATCATCGGTAAGGTTGCGCACAGCAAAGCCCAACTGCTCGAGCACCTCTGACTGGCCGGCAGCGAGTTGGCCCTCTGTCGGCCGCTTGCCAAGTTCAACGGTAAAGGTTTTTCGTTTGCCGTCACGGAGCACCATTACTTCTACCTTAGTGCCGGGTTTTAACATTGCGACGCGGTTACGGAAGTTATCTGCTTTTTCTACCGGCTGGCCTTCGAATTCAACAACGATATCACCCGGCTTTAGCCCGGCCTTATCGGCGGCGGAATCCTCTGTAACATCGGAGAGAAGAACGCCTTTGGTATCTTTTAAGCCAAAAGAAGCGGCCAGTTCAGTAGTTAAGTCCTGGATAGTAACGCCAAGGAAGCCACGGACAACGGTTCCACTGTCAATAAGCTGGTCATAAATGGCTTTAGCCATATTGATAGGGATTGCCAGGCCAATACCCATATTGCCGCCGCTGCGGCTGATGATAGCGGTGTTAATGCCGACCGCGTCTCCGTCAAGATTGAGCAGCGGTCCGCCGGAATTTCCGGGGTTTATAGCGGCATCTGTCTGGATAAAATCTTCAAAAGCGGTCAGGCCTACGTTGTTGCGGCCCTTGGCGCTTACGATGCCGGCTGTAACCGTATGGCTTAGGCCAAAGGGATTGCCAATGGCAAGTACCCACTCGCCGACTTCGAGGGCATCAGAGTCGGCCAGCTTGAGGTAGGACAGGTCATTGCCGTCGATTTTTATGACGGCGACATCGGATTCCGGGTCTGTACCGATAATTTTTGCTTCCAGCTCCCGGTCATCCGCAAGCATAACCGTAACCTTTTCAGCTCCACCAACGAGATGATTATTCGTAAGGATATAGCCGTCGGCAGAGATGATAAATCCTGAGCCCTGGGCCAGCCGGTGAGACTTCGGCTGTGGAGAGCGCTGGTGAGGGGCCTGGCGACGGAAGAAAAAATCGAAGAAATCATCTCCGAACGGGTCGAAGGGTTCGCCAAAGGGCTGCTCACGCATTGCCGGATAGTTCTGCTTGATGGTTGTCTCGGCCTTGATGCCGACTACCGCAGGCGATGCCTTTTCGGCGATTTTGGCAAAGGCCTTGCCCGTCTGACGGAGGGTATCAATGGTGCCGCTGTCCTGTGCAAACCCCGACAGCGGAGCAATGAAGAGCAGAAGCAAAACTGAAATTAACGAAAAGCGTAATAAAGTCTTATTCTGTCTGGTATTAGAATGGCTCATTCTTAACCTCCTTAACCTCTCAATTCCTCAGAGCACTCAAAATAGTTATCAAAACCCGCAATTTGACAGCGATAAAAACGGTATCGACAGTTTAATACGATTTTATTACCAATAAGTTCACGGAGCCAAAAGGGTTCTCATATAAATATTAGCCAACAAACTCAAATGGTAATCTTAACCGATTTCATCATCAATCCAGCCGAGCAGCTCTTTTAGGTCGTCGAGGGTAATATCGCCCATATGAGCGATGCGAAAGGCCTGCTCTTTGAGCTTGCCGTAGCCGTTTCCGAAAATAGTGTTGTGCTTTTCCTGGATAGCATTGATGGTTTCAGCAACGTTGATACCCCTGGTATTCTTGATAGCTGTAAGGGTATTTGAAGCATACTTTTCTTCACAGAAAATATTAAATTTTTCCTTGGCCCAGTTCCTTACAAAATCGGCCATTTGTTTGTGCCGCTGCCATACGTTTTCCATACCCTCGGCCAACAGTTTTTCACACTGGAAGTTTAAGGCCATAATGTGAGGGATATTGGGTGTAGTCGGTGTCTGGTTTTTGGCTGCGGATTTTGCAAACTGCTGAAAATCAAAGTAATAACCCCTGCCGGGGACGTCTTTGCTTTTTTCCAGTGCCCGGTTACTGACCACAGCTACGGCTAATCCCGGCGGGATTGCAAAGGCCTTCTGTACCGAGGCAAATGTTACATCCCAGCCGAGCTTATCGAAATGCAAAGGCAGGCCCACCATCGCACTGACCGAATCGACAAAGACCAGAACATCCGGATACTTTTCTCTCATCATCTCGCTGATTTCTACGACCGGGTTCGTCAGGCCGGTACTCGTCTCATTATAAACCAGGGTGACAGCGGCGTATTTGCCGGCTGCCAATTTTTCGTCAATCATTTCGGGCAGAATTGGTTTGCCCCAATCGACTTTTAGCTCCTCGACTTTCCTGCCACAAGCTTTAGCTACGGCTGCCCATTTATCGCTGAACGCTCCGCAGCAGGTAGCCAGCACAGTTTCATCGGGCCCGACGCAGTTGCGAATAGCCGCCTCCCAGATTCCTGAAGCTGAGGACGTGGATAAAAAGACGTTCTGGTCGGTAAAGAATATTTTTTTGAGCATATCGACCGTCTCAGCGTGCAACTGAGCGTACTCTTTGCCGCGATGGCCCAGTGTCGGACGGGCAAGCTGGGCCAAAACATCTTTATTGACCTTTACCGGGCCTGGAATAAATAATCTCGGCGGGTTTTTCCAATCTACCATTGTATTTGGCTCCTATGTTAAAAGTCTCCTGTCTTAAACTGTTACTAAAGACTCTGTTGAAAAACAAGAAACGGCGATATGCTAACAAAGCCCACAATGTTTATCAAATGTTTTATAAGAAAGAAAAGGGGAAAAGGTGTTGAAGGAGCTGTTAGCGATTCGGGAGTGTTTATCGGGAGATGAATATGCTTGACCTGTTTGCAGATTTCTTATAAAATGGCTGTTTCAGGGGATGGAGTTCCCCGTCTAATCGCCGAAAAGGCTGATAACTCCTGTCAAGATTAATCTGGTTCTGGCAGGAGTAATGTGCTGACAAAAGGCTCCTTCCGGAATCAGGAGAAGGAGCCCTTTTTATGACTGTCTCGGAAAAAATTGATGTTCAAAAACTCTTGTACCGGACAATTGAACAGCTCAATGGCCTGAAAACCGACTTTTCAAGAGAAATCGAAAGTCTAAGCGAATTAAAAAAACGTCTTCGGCAAGGACGCTTTCATCTGGCTGTTCTGGGACAGTTCAAGCGAGGAAAAAGCACACTGTTAAACGCATTGCTCGGCGAAGCCGTTCTTCCAACGTCTGTTATACCGCTGACGGCGATTCCTACTTTCATACAAGGCGGCCAAAAACTTTCAGCAAAAGTATTATTTGAGGACAAAAAACCACCTGTAGAGTATACCGCAGATACTCCGGCGAAATTTGTGGATTTTCTTTCGAAGTATGTTGCGGAAACAAATAATCCCGCCAATCAGCTTAACGTAAGACAGGTGGAGGTTTTTCACACCGCCGAAATACTTCGTAACGGAGTTGTTCTGATAGACACCCCGGGAATTGGTTCAACGTTCAAGCACAATACGGAAGCGACATTGAATTTTCTGCCGCAGTGTGACGCGGCTTTATTTCTGGTTTCTGCTGACCCGCCTATTACCGAAGTTGAAATAGAATTTCTAAAACAGGTGCAAAAGAAAGTCCCTCGTCTGTTTTTTATTCTTAACAAGGTCGATTACCTGACCGAACAGGAAAAAGAACAAATCCTGTCATTTGCCGGAAACGTTATCAACGAGCAAGTCGAATGCGGTCAGAACGATATTGTTTTTTGTGCATCAGCCCGATTGGGCCTGCAGGCCAGACAAAACAACGACAGCGAACTTTGGGCAGAGAGCGGCCTTGACAGCGTAGAAGCATATCTTGTCGATTTCCTTGCTAACGAAAAGAATGAGGCGTTATCAGGTGCTGTAAGAAAAAAAGCCGCTGACATTCTGGCTGAAGTATTAATGCAGATTCAGCTTTCTGTAAAATCTCTTCAGATGCCGCTGGATGACCTTGAGAAAAGACTTGAAATTTTCAGAGAAAATTTGGCTGAACTTGAGCGGTCTAAATTGTCCGAAATGGATATTCTTGAAGGAGACAAACAACGCACGCACGAATTTTTGGAAGATCATTCCGAAAAGCTTCGCCAAAAAAGTATGTCCTGTCTTAAGAGTATTGTTGAAGAGACCTTTTCAAAACTGGACCCGGAACAACTTAGTGAGGATGCGATAGAAAAGTCGCTTGCCAAAGCTATTCCTGTTTTTTTTGAACATGAAATGGGTAAAAGCACAGAAATTTTCCAGGATAAAATGCAGCAGGTGCTTAGCCCTCACCGCAAAAGACTGAATAAGTTAATTGATTCAATTCGCCGGACAGCCGCTGAGTTATTCGATATCCCCTACCAGCAGGTTCAGTCCATGCAGGATTTCGAGGTAGCCAGGCGCCCTTACTGGGTAAGCCATCAATGGACTCGCTCGTTCCAGCGAATACCCCGCGGCCTGCTGGGTAAATTATTACCTGCCGGTGTACGTAAGTCGCAATTGGCCAGAAGAGCAACGGAGCAGATAAATGAGCTTGTAATCCAGAACGTTGAGAACCTGCGGTGGGCGGTTTTCCAAAATATTGACAGGAGTTTTATCCGTTTTCAGTCGGAGCTGCAAGCAAGATTTGAACAAACACTAATGGCAACACAAGGCGCTATTGAAGCAGTATTAAAAAAACGAAAAGAACATTCGGAAATGGTCGCTAACGAGCTAAGCCGCTTTGATGAAGCGTTAATAATTTTAGCGGATATCAAAAAATCTCTGGTGAGTTTTTGTGGGCAGGCATAAAGACAAGAAAGGCCACAGGTGAGCTCTGCTTCGTCCCAATCGTTATCCCGGTTATGACGGGAATAGGTCGTGGATATATTTTGTCTGCCGCTCTTAATAATAAAATTGCCGAATCTCAATTTCGACGTGCGGCATGGTTGAATCCGTTTGAATATCGTTTTGTGCTTCATCTGGCATGGTGTTTATATAAGCAGGGATACTATAAAAAAGCGAAAGAATATGTTAAAAAAGTAGATGACAAATACGCACAGATGAATGAGGATGGAAAAATGATTATTGAACGAATTAAACAGAAAGTCGAATAAACAGATAAATATCAATGATATTTTCTCGATAGAAAAAAGTATAAGCAATAGCAATGAAAATTATTTCTCTAACCGACATACAAAATGGGACTGACAATTGCCATATTTTGTATAGCAGCTCTCTTAAGCATTTTGGCGGCGATTATGGCGTTTGTGATTACTTATGAAGAATATAAGCATCACTATCTTGATAAGCGAAAAGTATTCAAAGTAGCTCTGAAAGCAGCATGTTTCACTTCTGTTTTCTTTCTTATTTTAGGGTTGTTGTTAGCCATAATATTGCCGGTTTGCTTTTGAAAGAAAGATACTTTTATGAAAGTGTGGGCTACATAATGGACAAAAGTTGCCGTAAAGCAGCTATGCAGTTTGAAGAACAATGATGCTTCCCATGTCGAAATTTTTGTTTTACGAATGTAAGTAAACAGTTGGAGATGAAATAATGGCTGTAAGTTTAGCTGAGCTGATTTTATTGAGTCTGTTGGTTGACTGGATGTTTCGTAAACTGCGCATTCCAGGTCTTGTGGGAATGCTTTTTGTCGGGGTGGTGCTTGGGCCATACGTCCTGGGCAATCTTAATCCGGCTCTGCTGGCGATTTCAGCGGATTTACGAAAAATCGCACTGATAGTTATACTCCTGCGGGCAGGTTTCGAATTGAGCGGCAAAACTCTCGCCCGCATCGGCAAAATGGCGGCCTTACTCTCCTGCGTCCCCGCAATCCTCGAGGCCGCCGCAGTCACCCTGCTTGCCCCCCGCTTCTTAGGACTGACATATATGGAATCGGCCATACTCGGCTGTATACTCGCTGCAGTTTCACCCGCTGTGGTCGTACCCCTGATGATTAACTTCATAGAACGTCGAATGGGCGCAAAAAAAGGTATACCTACCCTGGTACTGGCTGCTTCTTCGGTCGATGATGTATTCGTCATTGTTATTTACAGCGGATTGATAGGTATCTATCTCGGCCAGAAGGTCAGCATCGCATCAAAACTGATGGCAATACCGGTTTCTATCATTCTCGGTATTATCGTAGGCCTTTGCCTGGGCTGGGTATTGTATCTGCTGTTTAAGCGTTTCAACCCGCGCGCTACGAAAAGAGTCCTGACCGTTTTGGCCCTTTCCGTACTGCTTATCCGGGCGGAACACGGACTTGAAAACATCGTTCCATTCGCTGCATTGCTGGCTGTTATGAGTGTCGGATTTATCATACTGGAAAAAAATGAGCACTACGCCCACGAAATCTCGGCGAAGCTCGGCAAAATATGGGTCTTTGCAGAAATCATTCTGTTCACTATGGTCGGAACTCAGGTTAACGTCCAGGTGGCCTTTAAGACCGGCTTTGCCGGCGCCGCTCTAATCGGCTTAGCCCTGATTGCCAGAAGCGTTGGCACCTATCTGTGCCTGCTGGGAAGTAATCTTACGACAAAAGAAAGATTATTCGTTGTGATATCCTATATCCCCAAAGCAACCGTGCAGGCCGCCATCGGCGCCGCTCCGCTGGCGGCGATGAAATTGGCGGGACTTAATACCGGCCCGGGGGAAGTGATTCTCGCAGTCGCTGTGCTTAGTATTATTCTTACCGCTCCGCTGGGCGCCTGGGCAATATCGATTACAGGGAACAAGATATTACAGGTTGCCCCGCCGGAATTCACAGACTCCTATCAGGCCGCCTCTGAAAGCGAGGCAAAAAACGGAAGCTGACACGGATATTTCCCTGCCGGCCAATCAGCAGTTGCCGGTTACAGTTTGTTAGAGCAATTCAATCTTTCATTACTCTAATCGTCAGGCCTGTGTACATTTTCGGGTAAAAGTAAGTTGACTTCTGCGGCATTTTTTCGCTCACCTCCGTAACCATTTTCAACTGCCGGGATTTCACGGGGTTCATAAAAAAGGCCGCCTGTTTGCACCTTTCGTCAACCCTGGCAATCGATTCATCAATTGCATTATCGGTATCTTTTATATATTCGACGTTGCCGCCGGCTGCCAGTCTTTTTTCGTCGATACCCAACAGCTCTTCCAGAATCAGTTTATGCAGCACAGAGACATCGAGCGATTTCCAGGCGGCGCTTTTCCCGGGCGCAGCCGAGTCCATTAGCTGTTTGTTTTTCAGGACTGCTACATAGAAGCTGTCATCGCCGCCGTAAATTCCGAAAGCATTTTTATCGCTTGCCTGCTGAGCTTTCATTTGTGCAAGCATTTTCTGCTTCGATTCCATTCCGGTAACTTCGAAGTTTTCTTTCAGGCCGGCCAGTAACTTCCGGATATCGAACTTTTCAAGATTGCCGACAAGGCGGTGGGTAGCCAGAATAACCAATCCATCCTGATGGGTATTGGCAAAAGCAATCATTTGGTAAGCGGCTTTCGGGTTGGCGGTTTCTTTATAATAAGCCAAAGCCGTCTCATAGCGATGATGCCCGTCCGCTATGATACAGCTTTTATCAGTCGTCATTTTGGCTATTGCAGCGATATCGTCTTTGCCTGTTATTGCAAAGAGCCGGTGCCTCACTCCCTGCTCATCAACAAAATCGACAAGTGCATCTTGCGCCGCTGCCGCCTCGATAATTTTCTCTGCGATTTTTTGCTCATCTTCGTAAAGGCAAAAGACCAGGCCGAATTGGGCGGCGGTTGCTCTTTTGAGGTTGAGCCGGTCGATTTTGGGGGAACTTAGGGTCTCTTCGTGGCCCCTTACAGTTCTGCCGAATTCTTCGAGCTTAGCTAAAGCAATGAAACTATATCGCTGAAACCAGGTGCCGGCCAGTTGAAAATCCTGAACGTAAGCGTAGATGGCCTCAGCCGAATCCTGTTTTAAGATACCTTTTTTTATCCAGGCATCAAGATAGTCAGCAGCCCTTGTATATTGATTATTGCTGTCATTGTCAGAGCTGGTTTCCCGCCCCTTTATTATCCGCACGATATTGTGTTCGCTTTTTTCGTAGAGCCGTGCCTGTTGTGCAGGGTCGATAACATCATAAGGCGGGGCAATGCAACCGCCCACATCGCCAACGACTGTTTCATTGAATCTAAATGCTTTGAACGGCTTAACTTCCATATTCGTATCTCGTATCTCCGCCGTCAGGCGTCCTGCGGAGTGAAGCGTATCTCGTTTTATACTTTACAGCGAATTGCAGGAACGAGGATAATACTGAAGGAAAGGCAGATTGTCAAATATGAAGATGCTTGTTTAAAGCATTCTATCTTGTACCCTGACAGTCTTTTTCTAATATAACGCAAGATACCGACTTTCCGGATAGGTCGGCGGTATTCAGCCCTTTCGCCTGGCTTTTTTGGCACCTCTTTTGTTGTTGGCCCTTTTATGTTGAAAAAATACTGAAGATTGTATATTGATATTTCTATGCTTATTGACAATATCAAAAGGACCCCCACTGAACGTATCAGGCGACATCAAATAGCCCTTAACATCGTGGAAAAACTGCGCAAAGCAAAACATATATGAAAAGCAATCTTGTTGATTTGATTCAGCTTGAGGCAATAAAAAAACTCAAACAACAAAAAAACTTAAACGGTTTTGAGTAAGACTTATTGGAAAATCATAGAAAGTTTGCGGCCTTTTTGTCGGGTCGGCTTTAGGAAAGTTGGTAATTTCTGTTAGAAAAACAGCCCCGGCTCAACAGAGAAATGTTTGCTGAGTTTGACAATATGGGCTTTGCTCAATTGCCTCTGCCCGTTTAGTATTTTCGAGCCAAGGGATCTATCGCCGAGAATCCGGCCAAGGTCCGAGGCGGAAAGGTGGTTTTCCTCACAGAGATACTTCAGAATATCTACAGGTTTCAATGACGCTGTATCAATCGGATAGCGTTCTTCCTCATAGGTCTCTATCAGTATCGACAGACTGTCAAGATACTTCAACTGGGTGATGTTAAGTTTTCTCCCGATAAGTTTGTCAGCAGCCGCAATCGCTCTTTTATAATCCTTCTCGCTGCGGACAGGATACAGCGGGTAAAACTCGCTAAGCAAATCCATCCAGGATGAAGGCAATTTCCCTTTATTGTTTTTTATTTTAACTGCTACGCTCATAAAAGTTCATCTTTCCATTTATCTTTGCTGTATTCAGCATGGGTCATAATTTTACCAACAAATACGATTTTCAGCCTGTATTCGACTTTGGCAACCAACCTATACTTGTTGCCGGCGATGTTAAAAATAACCATCTC
>CAJVYK010000068.1 GCA_913009865.1 uncultured bacterium | reverse complement strand
TTCCGATCTCCCTCTAAGATATGCAACCAGATGTTTTTACCCGAGCGAAACGCCCCCAAAGCGATCTACGCCTTTTTTCTTCTGAAATCCACCCAGGCCAAACAGCAAAGGCGTGGCCTCGCAACAAACGAAACCACGCCTTTTTTCGGTCACCGAGGTTAGGTGCAGCACAAGAGGTCTTCTAAGAGCCACTCTTGAACCCGCTTTTCAACTTCTGTTGTGCCTTTCAACTACTTCTTGCCTTTACCCTGTCCACCCAACGCATCCTGATAAAGCTGCTGAATTTGGTCAGCAGATAAAGCCCTGTTGTAGATTGCAACTTCGTCGATTAAGCCATCCCAATGGAAATAGTCGTTATCAGTTTTATGCAGGTTTCCAATTCTTATAGTATCCTGGTTAGGTATATGACTGAAAAAGGCACTTGTCGAAGGAGAACCTACCGTATAAGACCCTGTGAGAGGCACTCCATCAAGATAGACGCTGTGTCCCGAGGAATCAGTAGTGTAGGCAAAATGATGCCAGCCAAAAGGCAGAACACTGTCAGAATTCCAGTATAATTTAGAAGTATTATTTTCGGAGATTCTTATTTTTATCTTTTCATCGGGCATTTTGGCAAAATACATAGAACTGTAATTATCTCCACCATCACTGGAAGAAAAAAATATACCAACATTCCCTGTATTTTCTTTTTTAATCCAAATACACAAGGTTCCAGTGGATAAGTTTTCATAGTCTCCAATGTGAGCATCTAAGTTGACATAATCGTCATCGCCATCAAAGCTCAATGCGCCATCAACTTGGCCGGTTGTCCATTCTGCTCCGTAGATAGTTCCATCATTGTCGCCGGCTGAATCATAAGCTGTATCTCCCTGGCCTTCGTCGAACTTCCAGTACGCTGCCAGATTAGGGTCCATCTCCGGCTCAAGGCCTAAAGCTGTTAATGCACTTCGGAGCTTTTCAATGCTTTTTCCCAATGCATCTATGGCCTGCTCTTCCTGCTGTATTGCAGGAAGAATCTTCTGCCTGGCTTTGATTATATCGCCCTTACTTAAATCGCCATAATCACCGCTCTCAAGCAGTTCCTCAAGCGCATCATACGCCGCCCACTCCTTCTCTAAAGCAGCATCGACCCTTTCCAACGCCTCCTCTTTCTCAGCTATAGCTTGCTGAATACTAATAACCGCGATATCAGCCAGTTCGGAGTTAACTGTAATGTTATCCACCCAGACATCAGAACTCATATTGTGGCCCCAGCCAGAATTGTAAGCATTGAAATAAAAGTTAACCGAAGCAATAGAATTGGTATCTATCTCTATGTTAGATAAAATATCCTGGATATTAAAAGTGTAAGATTGTAAACCGCCATTGTCCGGCAGGGCAATATATTGGCGGTGAGGTGCTGAATTGTAAGTAGTAAAAGGGTAGGAAGATGTCGAGTGTATATACCTCACTGTGCCAATTACTTCTTCCGAACTATCCAAAAAATCAAAGTAAGCACCTGCACTTGCATAATCATCATCCGTTAGACCGGCATCTGAGGACACGCTAATTTTCATATCAAAACTGAAGGTAAGGCAGGGATTATAATCGAACATTTTTTCTATGGTTATCTCGGTAAAGTCACTTTGATGCAGATGGGCCATCTGGCTGCCGTTTCTATTGACAATTTCAGCTATACTCATACCACCATGCGAATGTAGTTGTCGGCCTCCGACAATCCATTGGGCAAGTGAACCGCTTTCGAAATCGTCTGAAAATATCACACCGCCATTTGCTGATGTCGCAAAAATTATCAGCCCCAACACTGCCACCATTGCCAGACCTAAATTTTTCCCTGTCTTCATTTTCCTGCCCTTTCTTCAAAAATTCTTTATTTTCACGGCTTAGAGTCTATCCGAATAACCGGGTCGTTATGAGGCAGAGCGAAAAGTTCGAGGCCAAGACGGCAGTGGCAAAATCGCCGCAGGCGTAGCCAAAGCTACGTTGAGGACGATTTTGACTCGACAACGCAGGCATCGGACTTTGCAGCCGGCCGTAATAGAGTGGGTTATTCGGATAGGCTCTTAATCTGCTCGCACCGATACTTCCTCATAAAATTCCGCAGGATTGAATTGATAGAATTGCATTTATCCTCCATGCTTTACCCATAGAAAAGCTGCAAAAGACGATACAATTATACACTTTTATATCCCGCGGTCAAGACCATTTACGAGAAATGGGGATGCTGGAATGCCGTCCACCAAACTACGACCCACTACTTACACTCACTCGCCGTCCAACCGTCGGGCCACCTCCCCACTACGCAATACACATCCTTGCCCTTGAGCAAAGCGAGGCGGTAATATGAGAAGTCATCCCAAAACCTGCTTTGATGACGAAAATGAGAACTTTTAGCATCTGGCAAGGAGGCCGAAGCAGGCATAGTCATAGCTATTCCGATGCAGGCCCCTAAGGAGCAGGCCGACTTTTGTCCAGACGACAAAAGAGCCATTTGCAGACCAAATGAGGTTTTGGGATGGCTTCTAAATACAACCGGGGCCTATACCGAATAATCAGTATAGGCCCCGAAATTGGTACAAACTCAATTGATACTGGTTATGGAACTGCGGATATTCCCGTACCAAGCCAGTTATTCACCATGATACCAAGGTCCTCGAAATCAACCACACAATCGCGGTTGATATCAACATCCGGCCAATTTGAACCACCAAAAGCCGCATCCCATGCATAGCAATGGGGTGTTTTTATCCTGATATCGTCAATGTACACATAACCGTCAACTCTTGACGCGGGGGGAGCGGCATCCTTGTCACCAATACCAACAGCAAACCTTGCGACGTTCCCCAGGTCCACGTTGTTTGCATCAACAAAGTCCTGCAGGTCGATCATCCATCGCGACCAGTCCGGATTCTGGATTGCATTAACATCCGGAGTTCCATTGGCATCGTTGTATGTCAGCTTTGCAATTGCGCCGAGATTATCTTCCAACTCCACATAGAACTCGGCACCGTCATTAATCGTTTTACCCTTGAACCACAATAATACTGTCTCGATACCGTCAGCCGTCCAATCCGTAGTGTCGGGCGTACGACTGCCTGCAGAATAAGAATCATAGCCACCGCCATTGTAGTACCATATCTCCATTGCATTCTGCCCCCAGTGACTTGGTTCAAGTGCTTCACCGTTCATAAGGTACAGCGTTGCTTCCCCCTCCTGGGTCCATGTGAGCTTCAGATCTGAATCGCCCGTGGTCCCAGCGCCCGTGTACGACTCAAAATCGTCTATCTCAATAGCATCCTTTGTCGTGAATTCCCATACAGGGCCTTTCCACGGACTATCAACGTTAGCATCATTGACCTCATCAATCCGCCAGTAGTAAGTCTGATATAATGCAAGGTTGCTGGCAGGATAGCTGTTAGCATCCTGGTTCTGACTTACCAGCACACCGAGGGGATTAGCTCTGTTGGCGTCGGCTACAGCGGTTGCATCAGTGCCCAAGTACACATCGTGCCTGACAGCAAAATCTCCCGGCGACCACGTAAGGGTCACATTTCTGCTCACATTTGTAGCATAAGTAGCAGGGTACGGGTTCCAGGCAAGTCCCGCAATCTCATATCTCATAGCGGCCATTATCTCGTTTGCGTCCAGAGCACGGTCGTAAATGCGGACTTCGTCAATCATGCCAAGGAAGAGCTGCTTAGCGGGATCGTCGGGTGCAGCTTCCGCGTACTGGCCTATATAAACATTACTTACGTTCGCATCAGGAGCGTTGGTGTCGACAATATTAGTAGTAGTACCACCATATTCCATGGGATTCTCCGCAACGCCGTCTATATAAATCTGGATATCTCCAACGGTTGCGTCGTTGATATCAGGCAGCACCACAGCCACGTGATGCCATGTATCGTCGGCTACAAGCTGTTGGCCAGCTTTTGCCCAGGCGCCCTTTGTCGATATAAACACCCAACCGTAGTTAAGGGTTATATTCCACTTTTGCTTCGAGCTATTGGTTCCCCAGCCAAGGACGGAGCGAAACCAGTCACCATCCGGATAACCTCCAACTGACGCCGGTGCCTTGAGCCAGAACATTGCGGTTCGCGGGTCATTACCGAGAACACCGTTATAGTCGGCTATATGCACATAGTCCTCCGTGCCGTCGAAGTCCAGCGCCCCGCCTGCCTTTCCGGCAACCCACTCGGTAGTGCCATCCATATTAATCAACGTGCCGTCACGACCGTAGTAAGCGCTTGAATCTACGGCAGTAAGGCCAGAGCCATCCTCAAACCTCCAGAAGCCGACAAGATTAGGGTCGGTATTAGGGTCAACACCAGCAACTACGGTCTCTACAACCAGGCCCAGCAGCAGGACAAGAGAAATTAACAAAAACGATTTTCTACACATAATACTCCTCCTTACGAAAATTAAACCATCTTTTATTTGCTTATAAGCCAAAACAACTCCTGTCATTCTCAACATCAATCAATTACTGGACTGCGGACATTCCCGTCTCAAACCACCTGTTCGCCAGCTCAGCAAAGTCCTTAAAGTCAATCACACAATCGTTGTTGACATCGCCTTCGGCTACCGATGGGTCGTTTTGAGACCAGCATTGGGGCCGTCTCAGTCTGATATCGTCAAACCACACATCACCCGTCCCGCTGGCGTTGAGGCCATCGCCGATACCCAGAGTAATCTTCGTGATGTTTGTCAGGTCCACATTATTGGCATCGACGAAGTCCTGCAGGTCGGTCAACCAGCGAGTCCAATCCGAAATCAGGGTTGCATTGGCATCGCTATATATCACCTTCGCAGTTGTGCCAACATTATCTTCCAGCTCGATATATAACTGTGCACCGGTGTTATTCACGTCACCTAAGAACCACACATACAATGCCTCGACACCGTCATCGGTCCAATCAGAGAAGGAAGGCGTCTGGCTGGCCGCAGAATAAAGTGGGCCGGTATTATCGTAACTGACCTTCATCGACCGCGAGCCCCAGTGTTTCGGGTCCGGGTCAATCGAAAGATTCACATCTGCGCCGCCAAGTCCAGACCACGTACCCAGCAGATTCGGCTCGCCTGTATTCGTGTCCACATACTTCTCAAAATAGTCCACTATAATAGATGGTCCTGTCGTGAATCTCCAGACATCGCCCGACCAGAGGTTGGCGTCGTTAACCTCATCGACCCGCCAGTAGTAAGTCGTCTCTAATAAAAGTGGCCCTGGTGTATAGGTGTTGGCGTCAAGGGCCTGGTTGCCTTTATACACACCCAAAGTTACTGTAGTATTGGCATCGGTTACAGCGTTTACATCGGTACCGAAATACACATCGTGCGAAGCGGCATATAATCCCGACGTCCAGCTAAGGGTCACATCTCTGTTCACATTTGTAGCTTTATAATCAGGGAACGGCTCAGTGGCCATTCTGCCGAGATCGTATGTCATAGCGGCCACTATCTCGTTTGCATCCAGCTCACGGTCGTAGATACGCACCTCGTCAATCAAACCAAGCCAGTACTCCGGTGGATGACCATTAGCTATTTCTTGTGCATCGTTAGCTTCTGCGTAATATCCTATATAGACGTCATTATAGGTGCCATTAGCGTCGTGGATATTGATCGGATTTGCTACTTGCGGACCACCAGCATCAACGGCCTGCGAAATACCGTCTATGTAAATCAAGATATCGTTGGCATTCGCATCGCTGATATCGGGCAGAACCGTGGTGACGTGATGCCAATCATCGTCGGCTATCTTTTGGGCATGAGCTGTGGCAAACGCTCCTGAAAGCCCTACATGCACCCAGCCGTAATTAAGGGCCACACGCCATCTTCCAAGAACCGGGGCTACATTAGTTCCCCAGGCAAAAATGGTGCGCCAGTGCGTATTTACCTCTGATGCCGGTGCTTTGATCCAGGCCATCGAGGTTATAGGGCCATTACCCATAACACCATAATTTGGGCCTCGAGTACCGGTGCCGCCGTCTATATCAACATAGTCATTACTGTCTTCACCATAGAACTCCAGCGCGCCGTTTAGCCTTCCGGCAACCCAGCTCGGGCTGCCCATCAGCGTACCGTGATGGCGATACCTGCTTGCATCCGTGGCTTCAGTGCCCGAGCCATCATCAAACTTCCACGCACCCGTACAGTTAGGGTCGATAGCAATGTTAGGGTCATAAGCATTTGCGGTCTTTGCTACCAGCCCTATCAGCAGAACAAAAGAGATTAACAAAAAGATTTTTCTACACATAATACTCCTCCTTACAAAAATTTAACCACAACCTTATAAATTTTATAAAAATTCAACCACAACCACTTTACTTTGGCTACGAGCCAAAATATTTATTGCCGTACAGACGCAAAAACCTTCTACTTACCGCTCAAAAGCAATTATTAGACCTCCCCTTAATTTATACCCACCTAAAATAACTCCTCCAGATTTGACCTTGTTATCCTCCTTTCAAATACCCAAGGGGCAATTAAAGTTAATGAAAAACCTGATAACCTTAATTGCGAGGTCCAAAACCCTCCCCTAAGTCTGCACCTCACCCGCCGTTGTTTTAGCTAATCCCGCTAAAAGCTACAAAAAGCGTACAATCACACTAAAAAACCACAATATGTGAGTCTAAAACCACAATATGTGAGTCCCATTAACTCTCCCTCTTATACCAAATTAGATACATTTTTGTCAAGAAAAATTTGGAAATGTTAATCAGCGAAGATTATTCGCATTTTTTTGATAAGATTATATTAAAATGGGTAAACCTTGTATTTGCAAACTTTTACAAACATTCATAGAGAAAATCTATCTAAAAACCACCGTTGCGACAACAAAATACTGTCAAATTTCAGACCAAGACGCTGCAAATACCAAAAAAATCATTCTGTATGTTTAAGTCCGAACTCAGCCGAAAGCCGTTTGTCGCTCGGGCACAAACATGTCACCTGTAATATGTAACTTCGGCTGCCTTGGGGTTCAAAATCCAAATTGAATTCGTAAGCCCTTAAGAAATCCCGCCAGTGCTCGTTATTTTCAACTGGGTCAATCAAATCAATATCCGGCCAAATAGCAATTCTCTTGCCCTTCGGCTCAGCAGAGCGCGGAACTCTTTCATACAATTCAAAACGAAATATCCCCGGCGTTTTTATCTGACAATCAAATGAGTCCAACAAACTTACGTAGACATTTATCTTTGACCGCTCTTGGGCATCATTAACGCGAATAAATTCAGTCAATGGCATAATATCGATTTTTACCGGAGTATAACAGGTATAGACAGAAACCTCATTAAAGCCGTTATTAGTCTTAGATGGCGGCTCAGCGGCTACCGGCACCGACTCACAACCCACATTCACCAAAACCAACAAAAATATCTGTGCTATCGCACCAATCACTTTCATATTTCTTTCACCGCTATTTGGTTACTGGTTCACAGGTCATCATCGAGCATATGGCCAAGGCGGCATTTTTTCGTCCTGAGATAGTCAATATTGTGCTTGCCTGGCTCAGCCCTCAGCGATATCTGCTCGACAATCTTTATACCATAAACCTCAAGTCGACTTACTTTCTTGGGATTGTTAGTCAGTATTCGTATCTTCCTCAGCCCCAAATCGCGACAGATTTGAGCGCCGATTCCATAATCCCGCTTGTCGGCTGTAAAGCCCAGCTTCAGATTGGCCTCGACCGTATCAAGTCCCTGCTCTTGAAGCTTATAAGCCCGCAGTTTATTGGTCAGCCCAATGCCTCTGCCCTCCTGCCGCAGATAAATCACCGCCCCCTTACCGCACTTTTCAATCATCTTCATCGCTGTTATCAGCTGATAACCGCATTCGCATCGCTGTGAATGAAACAAATCGCCCGTCATACATTCCGAATGCACCCTCACCAGTACCGGCTCAGCATGCTCGAGCGGTTTACCGCTCTGGCCAAGCTGTCCAACTCCGCCCTTGCACAATGCCAGATGCGGCTCAGATGATAGTTTGCTCTCATAACCAATCAGCTTAAATTCGCCGTAGTCGGTAGGTAAATCCACACACTCAACCCTCTTGATTTGGCTCTCGCGCTGCATACGGTATTCTATGAGTTTGGCTATTGAAACGATTTTGAGGTTATGCCTTTCGCAGAACTTCAACAGTTCCGGCACTCGTGCCATCGAACCGTCTTCATTCATAATCTCACATATAACGCCAGCCGGCTCTAATTCGGCCAACCGCATCAAATCAACCGCCCCTTCGGTCTGCCCCGCTCGAACTAACACTCCGCCATTTCTTGCACGTAGTGGAAATATATGCCCTGGACGAACAAGGTCGCTGGCCTTTGTTTCGTCTGCAATCGCCACCTGAATCGTCCGTGCCCTGTCAGCGGCGCTGATGCCTGTGCTTATTCCCTTCGCTGCATCGATACTGACCGTAAACGCTGTTCCGAACCGGGCCGTGTTATCGACCGTCTGCGGATAAAGTCCGAGCGCATCACATTTCTCAGCCGTCAAAGGCAGACAAATAAGACCCCTGCCGAATTTGGCCATAAAGTTAATAATTTCCGGCGTTACCTTCTCGGCCGCGCAAACCAGGTCCCCTTCGTTCTCACGGTCTTCAGCATCGACAAGAACAATCATTTTTCCCTGTCGAAGCTCTTCTAAAACTTCCGGTATTTCACTAAATTGCATCGCCATTTTTCGTATCTCGTATCTTGTGAAAGTGTAAAATTGAAAGTTAAAAGCTCAAAACCAAAACTCAAAACTAAAAAGTAAAGACGAGTAAGTTTTGAATTTTAAGCTTTGGTTTTAAGTTTCACCCTTTAAGTTTTCAGTTTTCATACGAGATACGTTTTTTTGTTCATACTCTTCAATATAGCGACTTCCGTTGCGAATGTAAATAAGGGTTGTCAGGATAGCGGTCCCCGCAGCCGACCACCAGAGTACCCGCAAAAGCCAAATCCAGCCGGGCACAAACCTGGAAATCTCGGGAGCAAGCAAAATCGCCGTTACCATCGACAACTGCAAACCGGTGGCAATCTTGCCGATTAACACGGGAACAATACGAACCTGCCAAGTGATGAAATAAACAATGACAAAACCGATTAGCAAAAACAGGTCTTTACCGATTATCAAAACCACCACCGTTGGCGGCAGCAGGAAACCGTCAACGCCAGCCCGTTGCGAGGCCAGCAGCAGGCACGCACAGGTGATAAGCAGCTTATCTGCCGTCGGGTCCAGAAACGCACCGAATTTAGTAACCTGCCCTTTTTTGCGAGCCAGGAAGCCATCCAGTCCGTCACTGGCTGCCATAACTAAAAAAATAATAATCGAAATATATCGCATCGTATTGCGCATTGCATCGCTAAGCGCAGCATCGTTTATCTTCAACATACAACTGACAAACGGGATTATCAGCAGAATCCGAAGAATCGTAATCCGATTAGCCCAATTCAAATTCATAGCTTCATCCCTTGTCATTCTGAGCGCAGCGAAAAATCCGCTATACGCTATACGCTATACGCTATACGCTAAATACATCTGCCACCGTCAACACTTAGCACCTGTCCGGTTATGTAATCGTTTTCAAGCAGAAAGATTATTGCATCGGTAATTTCGTTTGGTTTGGCAATTCTTCCCACAGGTATAAACGAGAGCTGCCGCTTCTTTTCCGATTCATCGAAATCGTTCGGCCAGTTCACCACTCCGACAGCCACGGAGTTTACGCAAACACCGGGAGCTAATTCCTTT
>CAJVYK010000067.1 GCA_913009865.1 uncultured bacterium | reverse complement strand
ACAGAGAAAACGCCGAAAGGACCTGCACGAAGAGAAAAAAGGAGAATCCGAACAGGAGCCGGACAACTCTGTTGGCGAACAGGAACTCAGCGATGAACTTATTGAAAACGCCGATGACGGGCATACTATTGATTATCGTGCTTGACTAAAAAACAGCGGATAGAAACCAGCGGATAGCGGGTACGTTAGCTCTGCCACAGGTAAGCGCTATACACTATGAAGGTTGGGATAATAAATGGGAAAAACAGCGGGACGTATTCTAAAGGGTGACAGCGTTAAAATCGAAGGCCAAGTCCGTCTCGATGCGGTGCGGGTTACAGCCGGCGACAAACGGGGACTGCCAAAGGAGGAAAATGCGGGCTTGACCATGCCGCAGGTGTGCATCGTGGAAAACCATCCGGAATTTGTCGTCATGGAAATAACCTGTTCCTGCGGCACAAAAACGCATTTAAGATGTGAGTATGCCGGCGCCAAATCGTCTGTTGACCAGGTGTCTGACCAGGCAAAATAAATGGAGAAAAGTATAATGCAAGTTAACAAAAAAATTATGTTTTTTTGGGTTCCACCACTGTTAGTATTTCTGCTGTCCGGCTGCACACTTCCTCAAAGGCCGGCGGAGGTTATTGCTTTGCCCGACTCTGCTGAAGAGCATCAGAGCAGCTCTGTTGCGAAAAGATTCCAGGAATCTGCCCGGCAAGGCCCAACCGCTGTGGAGTCGGCTATAGAACTGGCGAAAAAATATGCCAAACTCTCCGAGGAAATGGTTGTGCTGCAGCAAAAGAATCAGGGCCTTATCGCCGAGAACGGTCGGCTTAAAGGCCGGGTCGCTACTCTTGAGCCCAAATTACAGCAGACACAAAAGGAATTAGCCGAGGCAAATGACCTTCTGATTGAAATGCGTATCGAACTGAATAACTGGAAAACCGATATCCTCGGTTTTCGCGACGAGATGCGCGGCGCCGAAAAGACCCAACTGGAGGCACTGCTTAAGATACTTAACGTGCTCGGCGGGGAGGTTAAGACAGAATCAGCTAAGGAAGGGCAGAGCGGCTCATCTGCGGTACATCAAGAGTCTCTAACTTCAGGTGAATCGAATGAATAGCTTAAGAACAGTCTTATCGTATCTCGTGACTCGTAGCTCGTGGCTCGTCGCTTGTGGTTCGGGGCACGGGTCACAAGTCACGATATTGCTATTGCTGCCGATTCTTTTATCGGGCTGTCAGGACTATGGAGCCGCGGTACCGGCGAAGAATTACTATTACCTAAATCAGGACGAGGATTTGTCCGCTATCGGCAGGGTTGCTATTGTCGAACTGGATAATGATTCCGGTTATCCGCAAATTTCAGCCGATGTAACCGAATCACTTTTTCAGGCATTGCAAAAGAGGCAGGTTTTCGGTTTGAGTATTGTCCGCCAAGGCGAGCCCGCCTGGCGCAGTCTGCAGTTGGACCTGGAATCAACCTACAGCCTTGAGCAATTGTCCGCAATTCGTGAAACATTAAAATGCGATGCGGTATTGATTGGCACTGTTACCGAATTCAAACCTTATCCTCGTATGACTATCGGCCTTCGCCTGAAGCTTGTGGACCTGAAGGACGGCCAGCTACTGTGGGCTCTTGAGCAAATTTGGGACAGTGCCGATAAAACAACTGAATATCGGATAAAAAACTATTTTCAAAGTCAGATGCGTTCGGGTTTTGCACCTTTGCGTGAGCGGTTAGTAGCTATCAGTTCGCTTAAGTTTGTAAAATTCGTGACTTATGAGGTGGCCGAAACGCTATAGCCCAAAAAGAGAGGTTCACAAACACGCAGTCTCGGCCTAAAGGAGCGTTAACTTTAGAAAAAATGAAAATTTGGTAAAAAAAATTAAAGTTTTGTCAAAAATGTGCGAAAAGGATTGTAGATTGGGAATTATAAAAGAGTAGCAATACGATGATAGAAAAAATAGATAACAGTCAACCCCTGATTGAATCAGGGGCGTCGCCCAAACAGCCCAACTCTGCCAACGCTCCGGCGAGTAATGGTGCGGATGTATCCATACAGGTTGATTATGGTTCTTTCATTGACAAGGCGATGCAAATCCAGCAGACAGATGCCAGGGCCGTCCAACGGGCACGAGAGCTTTTATTGTCCGGCAGACTTGAAAGTACGGAAAACATTCGGGCGGCAGCGGAAAATATTATAAAGTTCGGTATATAACCACGATAAAAAACAAATTCAAAAAGCTTTGGAAATATTACCTTCTGCAAAGTTTGTTGGCTACCACTGCGCTGTTTATTCTCATTCTCATCCTGGGCAAGGACAAAATAGTCGTAATAAGCTCAATCGGCGCCACCGCTTTTATCGTGTTCGCAATGCCAAACACCGTCTCGGCAAAAACGAGAAACGTCATCGGCGGTCATCTGGTCGGCCTGGCCTCCGGAACTATATTCTACTTCGCCACACTGCCATATTTTTTCGAGTATTCCCTCGCAGTCGGAATTGCAATTCTGCTTATGGTGGCTTTGGATGTCGAGCACCCGCCTGCCGCGGGCACAGCCCTGGCCGTCGTAATAAATGAGGTCTCACTCGATGCCTTCATCGCTATAATGATAAGTGCGGTGGTACTGTCTCAATGCCGCTACTATCTAAGGCACTATTTAAAAGATTTGGTATGATTCTGATTGACCAGCCCGAGATTCAAACGTAACTATCAAGACTCTGTCCCGTTGGACTATCATTGATGAACACTTTTGCTATGCCAGATTGGGCTGTATAGGTAACCGAATGACCAGCCTTTTTAACTTGAGCATTTTTAACAGTGATGTAACTGTTCCTGCGATCTTTGCTATTTGGCCGATATGCCTTACGTCTCTCGCCGCCCCTTTTAGTAAGAGGAATAGACCTAACGACCCGACAGGAAATTTTCTTTGTCATTTCATCAACCCCCAACAAAAACTATGGTAGCAAATTTAGATAGTTAAATCAAGAAAAATCGTGTCGGCCCAAGTCATAAACCCGATACTTTTTTTGCTAAGGGCGGTACTGTTTGTGACGAAGCGATATTATAGGAGCAGAAGTGAGAAAAATCGATTTTCGACTTCCGTTTTTTTGGTTGACAATTGCCGGTCGGGATTTGAAAATCGTAAATCGTAAATCGTAAACTTGTGGTGAACAAAGTCGAACCATCGTAAATTGGATGGATTTACTGATGCGGATTATTGCCCAATGCCCAAGATGTGGTAATAGATGGCTGCTCGACAGCGGCGCCGCCGACCGAAGGATAAGATGCCTGAAGTGCCACAAAGTATTCAAAGTCCCTACGTTAGACGAGGTGCCAAAGGCAATTAAGGTAATAAAGCGGGCAAAGGGCACTATTTACGTGGACGAAGCCGGCAAAACCTATGGTTAGAGCCGGATAAGAAGACTGTGTAAAACCGAAAGGCTGTGAGTTGTGAAAGATATGGGTTAACTGTTTTTTTATTTACTTTACTAATTGGTCTACTTGTTTGTCATCGTTTTGTTGTTTTGCAATTTCAATCCAATCGGCTTCAGACAAAAACAACACCAGCTTCTCGAATTCGACTTGCACATCGTCAAAGAGCGAAACAGCCGCCGCCATATCTTTTTCTTCCCCGGTACACTCAAGCTCGAGATGGCCGGCACTCTGCGTCAGTTGCCCGGCACCAATAGCCATAGCTGTTCCTTTTAGCCTATGAGCATACAATCGAACATCTGCCGGATTTTCAGCTTTTATCGCTTCAGCGATGGATTTTATACACGGCGGACCGTCTTCCAAAACGGCTTCGGCAACATCTTTAATCACGTTCTCATCACCACAAATATTCATAGCAATTCTCCAGTCGATAACTTCTTCACTGCTTCGAACACTTATCGATTCGCCTGATTGTTGTTCTGAGGATATTCGATCGGAACAAAGCTGACTGAGTTCGTCTGCATCGGACTTGAGCGAATCAGTTTTTTCGCTCAAAGCTTCGCTCTCTAAAGGTAAGTATTTGCGAATTACTTTCAATAATTTCTGCCGGTCAATCGGCTTAGCCAGGTAATCGTTGCAGCCGGCAGAGATGCACTTTTTATCGTCACCCTTTATTGCATGAGCAGACAGAGCAACTATTGGTGTTATGATTCCTTTTTTTCGCAGCGCTGCGGTGGCGTCATACCCGTCCATATTTGGCATCTGTATGTCCATAAATATCAGGTCGAACGGTTGACTGAGAGCTTTATCGACCGCCTCTTTTCCGTCTTGTGCTATTGTTATATTCAATCCCAACTGTTCCAGCAGCAACTTAATAAGCATCTGGTTGGTTCGACTGTCTTCGGCAACTAAAACACGGCCGGAGAACTTGTCCTGTTCGTCGGTGTCCAGCCCTTGATTTAATTTATTCACAAAGTCGTATTTATCCAACAACGGCTGCGACTTCACATCAACACCTGCTGGAATTGTAAGTGAGAACACCGAGCCCCTGCCCACTTCGCTGGTTAAAGAAAGCCATCCGTCGAGGAGATGTGCCAACTGTTTCGTGATAGCCAACCCCAGCCCCGTACCGCCAAATTCACGAGTTGTACTGCCATCGGCCTGTGCGAACGGTTCAAAAATCAACTTCTGCTTGTCAGGTGGGATGCCAATTCCTGTGTCCTCGATATCAAAGCGAATATATGATTTAGGATTCCCATTTTGCGACTTATTGCAAAATGGGAATCCTTTATCGTCAAGCTCCTGCAGAGAAACATTTACGTACACATGTCCTTTTTCAGTGAATTTAATAGCGTTACTTATAAGATTAATCAGGCATTGACGTACGCGAACAGGGTCGGTGCGTATTTGTGCAGGCAGTTCTCCACATTGCAGAACTTCAAATGCCAGTCCTTTTGCCGTCGCCTGGTGCTGCATAAGTGATTCGATGATAGCAAATAACTGCCCCAGGGAGCAGTCGATAATCTCAGTATTGAGTTTGCCGGCCTCGATTTTAGAAAAGTCCAGAATGTCGTTTATGAGTTCCAGGAGATTTTCGCCGCTTCCTCGAATGATATCGACATATTTTTTCTGTTCATCCGTTAACTTTTCTTCTTCTGCCAGCAGTTCGCTAAAACCTATAATGGCAGTCATTGGCGTGCGGATTTCGTGGCTCATATTGGCGAGGAACTCGCTTTTAGCCTGGTTAGCTGCGGCTGCCTCCCGGGCCATTAGATTAGCCCGTTCGGTCGAGAGTTCAAGCTGCCGGTTGACCTGTTCGACCTGGGCTTTGGCTTTTTCCGCCCGTTCTTTGGCCTGGACTTCAAGGATGGTCTTTTTGTGTTGAATTTTATAGAATACGATTATTACTCCAATAGTCACCAGAATCAATAATTCCACTGAAATAAAAACGTTACTTGTATGACGCTTGATTGGCTCTGAAATTTCGTCATAGCCCACCGACACACCTATCGACCATAACTTGTTTCCAATTCTAATCGGAGCAAAAGCAGCCAATTTCCTGGTCGGTTGTGATATTTCATCCTGCCACCATACCGAGTGGTAACTGCCCACGCCCTCTTCGCCCCCGGTCATTCTGGCAACGATGTTTTCAAGCTCTGACCAATCATTATCAGGGAAGGCCTCTTTTCTTGTTGCTATCGTATCTTTGCCAATATACTTCGGTTTAGGGTGAACTACCGTTATTTCGTCATCATCTATAATCCAGGCATAACCCTTTTGACCTATCTTGATGCGGTTTAACATATCAGTTATTGTGTTCAGGTAAATCGCTGTTCGGACAATACCGATGAAGGTTCTGTCGTCGAATACCGGATAACAAATAGAAATGCCATACTGTCCTGAGTTCGCCTTAAACATTTCACTGATATAAGGCTTGTGGCTTTTCATAACAGTTCCAACGCCTGGTTTGTGCGAAAAATCCACACCGATTCTATCTTTCTTAAACGGTATTCTGTTCTGGACAATCCCGTATGCATCCAGCCGGTACAGTCCGCTGACCTGCACGCTAAGCCGGCTAAGACGCTCAAAAATGCCATCCTCCAGAGAGTAGTCGCTTTTAGCTGATACGTTATCAGTTGAATCATTACTGATAATAGCCTGCTGAATTGCCGGGTTCTCAGCCAGTATTTGCAGTTCTGCTTGAATACCGCTAACAACATCTTCAACGTTTTTGGCCTGCGTTTTGGCGATGGTTAAGAGGTGCTGCTGGGTTTGATTAACGACCATTGTTTCAAAGTGCTTGGCGTTGCTGCGAGCAAGCAAGCATACGGCAACGATAACCACCGCGAACGCCAACACAAATGCTATTCTCTTAAGTATATTCCTGATACGCATTTACTAACCTGCCTTAAAAATGATAAATGATTACTGATTATTGATTATTGATTATTTGTCGTATCTTTTTCATTTATCATTTATCAATAATCATTTTAATAGCCCATTCCGTAATATCCAATGAAGAAGTTTGTTACCACAGCCAGCCACAGCAACAGGCCTAATAATAATGGTTTGGCTATTTTGTTGGCAATAGTGCGCAAATCGACCGTAAGCCCCAACCCTGTCATAGCCATTGTCCACAGGATAGCAGCAAAAGGCTTTACATCTTTGGCATACGGACGAAGCTGTGGTATAAACGAAAAAGCCAGGCCGACCAGAATAAAACCCAATAAGAACCACAGATTATGATGTTTAGTTCGTGTCCGGCCTGATTTCTGGAGACCTTCCAACCATGGCAGCAGGTATATAAGGACGATAATCATACAGGTTCTGGCCATCTTTATCGTCATAGCGGTTTGCATACAGTCGTTACCATACTGAGCGGCGGCGGTCTTGACTAAACCGGTTTGCGGCAGCGTGGTAGCGCATAAAAGCGCATAGTTATCGACACTCATACCGATATATTTCTGCAGCAGCGGATACGAGACTACTCCGACAAGCCCCCATACCGTAATAACCAGCAGACTGGTACCGGTATGCTCGGACTCGGCCTCGACGGCGGGAGTGGCAAAAGCAATGGCAGAGGCGCCGCATATCGCTGTACCGGTTGATATTAACAGTCCTGTTTTGGTAGAAACGGATAGTTTGCTGCACAATAAATAGTTTAATCCAAAAATAATGATTACGCCTATTATGATTTGCAGCCAGGTGGTAATGGGTATTACATTAAGTTGGTGAAACTTAAGGTTAACGCCGTAAATGATGATGCCTATCGGAATGAACAATCGAGCAATAAAAACGAATCCTTTGTCGAGGAAATAGCGTTTGCCGATGAAGAATTTGACAATCATTCCTGAAACAATGCCGAGGACGAGGGGGTCCATGGTTTTATGGAACCCTGCCACGTAAAAGGCTGCCCAGCCTATAAGTACAGCTACTACGGCACCTGGGATAATATGCCGTATTTTTCTGATAGCCATTATTTGGCCCCCTTTTTTAGACATTTCAACTTTGCGAAAGTCTTACCAGACTGTTCGTCAATTTCTCACAGGGGGTTGATTTCGGAAAGTACCGGATTTGGTGAAGATAAAAGTGAGCTAAAGTTATAAGTATCTTGCACTCGCTGCACTTTAGGCAGTTCCGAAGGGATGCTGTGCATTTACACGCCCTGGTGGGTGCGTATTTGCGTATTTTCAGACAGTTTTTCAGCGAAAAACACCTTAAGTTAAGCATTTTCCCTTCGATAATGGTATTCGGAAGTAGCTGTTTGGTTAAAGAGTTATTGTGGGCCGTTTTTTTATCTGTAAACAACTTGAAAGTGAGCATAGTACAATGGTTAGCCAGCCGGGGCTGTTGAAGGAAGAAAATGTGGACGAACTTCTGGAAAATACTCTTGGCGATACTATCAACATTACCGAACCTCTAACCAGTCGTGAAGCGGAAATTCTGCAATCAATCATCGCCGGAAAGACCAATAAGCAAATCGCTCGCAAGCTCTGCCGAAGCGAAAGAACAGTCGAATACCACCGTAACCGACTCATGCGCAAACTCAATGCCAAAACGGCAGCCGATTTAGTCAAACGGGCTATTGCTACGGGAATTATGTTTAGCTCACTTTAGCTCTGGCTGGTGTGCTCTCTTTGACTATAGATTTACAGCAATGCCGCGGCCGGCGAGGTATTCTTTCATCTGCTTTATAGTGTACTGCTCGAAGTGTGTGATTGATGCCATAAGCACTGCGTCTGCACCGCCATCAATAATAGCGTCGTAAAGGTGCTCGAGTTTGCCGGCTCCGCCGGATGCGATTACAGGGATATTGACCGCATTGCTGACGGCCCTGTTCAATCTGTTATCGTAGCCGGCTTTAGTGCCGTCGGCGTCCATAGAGGTCAGTAATATTTCGCCTGCGCCCAGCTTTTCAGCTTTTACAGCCCATTCAACCACGTCAATATCGGTCGGTTCCGAGCCGGCTTTTACGCAGACCTGCCATTTGTCCGGCTGCTCTTTCGAGCGGCGGGCGTCAATAGCCAAAACCACACATTGATTTCCAAAACGCTGAGCGGCTGCTGTGAGCAGGGCTGGATTTTCAACGGCGGCGGTGTTTACCGAAACCTTCTCGGCGCCGCTTCGTAAAAGCTCGTCAATCTGGTCAACTGTCTGTATGCCGCCGCCTACCGTAAACGGGATGAAGACATTCTCGGCAACCTTCTCGACAAGCTCGACGATTGTTTTGCGGGAGCGAATGGTGGCGGTGATATCCAGAAATACCAGCTCATCGGCGCCAGAGTCACTGTATCTTGCGCCGAGTTCCACAGGGTCGCCGGCGTCACGCAGGTTCAGAAAATTGACGCCCTTAACCACACGGTTATCTTTAACGTCGAGACAGGGGATAATTCTTTTTGTCAGCATATTTTTATATTTTTCTGACGCAGATTTCGCTGTAAAGTAAAGAACTATTAAATATCAGCGTTAATCAGCGTCTGAGTATTCTTTTTATTTTTTTTAGACACAGATACCTAAGGCACAGGTTTACACTGATTTACACTGTTTTTTTTCTTTTTTTAATCTGTGTCCATCTGCGTTAATCCTGTGTCTAATTTTTCAGCGTAATCAGCGTCTAATTCCTTTTTACTTTTTACAGATTTCGGCAAAATTCTTCAGGACTTTCAATCCGGTTTTGCCGCTCTTTTCAGGGTGAAATTGCGTGCCGTAAATGTTCGCCTTCTGCACTGATGCGGGCAAATTAAAGCCGTAATCAGTATAGGCGATTTTGGCCCGGCTGTCAGCGACATCGGCATAAAAAGAGTGGGCGAAATAGAAATGTTTTTCTTTTCCCACCCCGGCGAACAACTCCATATCATCGGGCAGAGTTACCATGTTCCAGCCCATGTGCGGGACTGTTTGTTCCGCAGGGACAGGGACGACGCTGCCGCTGATAAGCCCAAGGCCGTTGTGCCGGCCGTGCTCACAGCTCCGGTCGAAAAGCATCTGGTAGCCGACACAAATACCCAGAAGCGGCCTGCCGCTTAAAGCGACTTTTTTTATCAGCTCAGCAAGAGAACCCAAAGCGCCGACAGCATAGCCGAACGCCGCTACGCCGGGCAAAACCAGGCCGGCGGCGTTTTCGATTGCACCAGGTTCGCAGCTAAGCTTCGCCTCGCAGCCGGTATAACGGAATGCGTTGCATACGCTCCTGACATTTCCAACGTTATAATCGATAATAACTATCATAAAGATATTAAAAATCAAATATCAAAATCAGTACTGTCCCATTATAAGTCGAATAAAGACAGTTGGTTATAGTTTAGTCGCTCTTTAAAATTATAATAATTTTCCGTAAGTGCTTGTTTTAGCGAGGTTTTCTCGAAAAGCAGGATGCTT
>CAJVYK010000066.1 GCA_913009865.1 uncultured bacterium | reverse complement strand
GAAATGTTTGGGTATTCCAGCGAAATTAGAAGTGCTACTGCCGGCCAGGGAAACTTCACTATGGAACCTTTGAGCTATGAAAAGATGCCGGAACAGATTGCCAGGAAAATTCTGCTTTAATATCGCTGTTTTTTATATTTATTCCGAAATTTTTGTAACATTTTGTTGACAGTGATTGATTTGCGTGATATATTCAGAGTTTTTCAGCCGTAGCGAGCATTGTCAGGGATGACTTTGCGTAAAACCAGTTGGGCTGTGGCATATCTGTGATTTGGTAGTCAAGGATGGTTTATTAAATACTTAGGGGTACACCAAAGCCGATAAATGGCTTTAGAAGGGCCGCAAAATGGCCCGAACCCGAATTCATTAAGGAAGGCGAGGATTATTGATTATCGATAATTGACGATAGAAGAAAGCATAAAAAAATAATCAATAATCAATAATCAATTAAAAGGCCTTTCCTGCCAAAATCAAGCAAAATAGATTTAACGGATAATAAAAGACTATACGCTAAGAGTATTTTTTTTTATCTTGTGTCTGGTTTATAAGCTGATATACTTCAAAGTCTTATAAATTTTGAAGCGTGAATTTGAAATAAAACTTCTGCGTTGTCGAAAGCGTCGGGGAAAGTTATGGCTACTGAAACTGAAAGAATAAGAATCAGAATGGAGGCCTACGACCACAGGGCTCTTGATGCATCTGCTAAGGAGATAGTAGAGCACGCTCGAAGGACCAATGCCAGGGTCAGTGGTCCGGTGCCATTGCCTACGCGTATCGAAAGGTACACCGTTTTGCGAAGTCCCCACATCGATAAGAAATCGCGTGAGCAGTTTGAGTTGAGAACTCACAAGCGTTTGATAGATATTCACGAGGCCAACGCAAGAACAGTTGAAGTATTGAACCGTTTGGTGGTGCCGGCAGGCGTTTTTGTAAAGATAAAGGCGTAACTTGGTGCCCCCGTGACCCGAGTGGCGGGGCACGAGCGACGAGGAATGAAATAATGGCAATGTTATTGGGAAAGAAAGTTGGAATGACTCAGGTCTATGACAAATCGGGTAAGTTGTTGCCCGTTACGGTCATACAGGCCGGCCCGTGTGCTGTTATGCAGGTTAAAACGGGCGAGACTGACGGCTACAATGCCGTTCAGTTCGGTTTCGACGATGTGAAGCCGTCACGCAGGAATAATCCGGAAACCGGACATGCTAAAAAAGCCAATACAACGCCAAAGAAATTCGTCAAAGAGATGCGATTGCCGGACAATGCTAAACCGGAGTGCAAAATTGGAGATCTTGTCACGGTCTCGATTTTTGCGGAAAGCAAATCTGTCGATGTTATTGGTACCAGCAAAGGCAAAGGATTCGCCGGTGTGATGAAGCGGCACGGCTTTGGCGGTTTCCCGGCTTCGCACGGCACGGAACGAAAGCATAGAGCGCCCGGCTCGATATCAAGTTTTGCCAGCGATGCCGGACATGGTGGGAACCTTAAAAAAGGTAAGAAAATGGCAGGGCATATGGGTAACTGCCGGGTGACGACAAAGAGTCATAGTTTGGTGGCGATAGACGAAGAGAAAAACTTATTAGTGGTCAAAGGGCCTGTACCGGGCCCCGCTGGCGGCTATGTCATAGTGCGTAGCTCCCAAAAAGTGTGACCCGTGAAGCGTGAAGCGAAAATACGAGATACGCTTCACGAGATACGAGATACGAAAAATGATTGATTTGACTGTTTACAACAGAAAGGGTGAAGAAATCGACAGCTTGAAGGTCGATGAGTCGGCTTTGGGCGGCTCGGTCAGGTACCCGTTGCTTAAGCAGGCAATTGTTATGTATCACGCCAATAAGCGAGTGGGAACAGCTACAACCAAGAGCAGAGGTATGGTAGTCGGCTCGACCAGAAAGCTGTTCAGGCAGAAAGGTACGGGCAATGCCCGAGTTGGTAACAGCAGAACCGGCAAACGTGTTGGCGGTGGTGTTACCTTCGCTAAGGTTGTCAGAGATTTCAGTAAACGTATGCCTAAAAAGCAAAGAAAATTAGCCAGAGACTCGGCAGTATTAGCAAAGCTTTTGAGTAATAATATTGTAGTGGTTGACGAACTGAGCTTTGAAAAGCCGCGCACCAGAGATTTCGTAAGTGTTTTGAGTAACTTGAAAATTTTAAATAAAGGCAGTTGCCTCGTAGCGATTAGCTCCATAGACGTAAACCTTTATAAATCAGCCAGGAACGTTTCAAGGGTGGCTCTTATGCCTGTGGCTGATTTGAACGCCGGCGATATCTGTAATCACAGTAAAATGTTGTTTACTAAAGAGGCATTCCTGTCTCTTTTGAATAGAGACGAACGAAGTGAAAATTAACAGGTCCGATTAAAAACTTGTGGGCAGCTATAACTTGTGGACAGCTATAATATAATAATTCGACCTTTGGTTACAGAGCAGGGAATGCACTTTGCGAATACAAAAGGTGCTTACTGTTTTGAGGTAAACAAAAGGGCTAATAAACCGGAAATAAAAAACGCTATAGAGAAAATATACAGCGTCAAGGTACGCAAAGTCAGAACTGCTAACCGGAGAGGTAAGTATCGCCGCAAAGGCAGGAGCTTCGGGCAGACACCAAGCTGGAAAAAAGCGGTTGTGTTTTTGGAGCCCGATTTCCATATAGATTTGTTCTAAAGAATCTGAAGCGAGATACGAGATACGAGATACGAATTATGGGTATTCGAGTTTATAAACCAACGAGTCCGGGGCGCAGAAACAGCTCAGTAAATGATTATGCCGAGCTGACGGCGACCTGTCCCGAGAAGTCGCTTTGCAGGCGGATAAAAAAGACCGGCGGAAGAAATCATCACGGCGTTACTACCACGCGGTTTAGAGGCGGCGGGGCAAGGAAAATTTACCGTCTCATTGATTTTAAGCGTAATAAAGATGGTGTCCACGCAAAGGTGGCAACGGTTGAATACGACCCTAACAGGAATTGTTTTATATCCCTGCTGCACTACAGCGATGGCGAGAAAAGATATATACTAACGCCGTTGGGTATAAAGGCCGGAGATAAGGTGGAAAGCGGCGCTTCTTGTGAACCTAAGGTTGGTAATGCTATGCCGTTGGCAGCTATCCCTGCCAGCATGGAGATTCATAATATCGAAATGACAGCAGGGCAGGGTGGAAAGCTGGTCAGGGGAGCCGGCAATGCTGCAAAAATTGTGGCCAAAGAAGGTAATTGGGTTACTATTGTTTTGCCAAGTGGTGAAATGCGGATGGTTCGCAAGGAATGCCGGGCGACAATTGGCCGACTGAGTAATCCCGACCATCAAAATGTACGGATCGGTAAGGCCGGGCGGAAGCGACATATGGGACGCAGACCCCACGTAAGAGGCAAGGCAATGAATCCTGTTGCTCATCCAATGGGTGGCGGGGAAGGCAGGGCAAACGGCGGACGGCATCCCTGTTCGCCCACGGGTGTGCTGGCAAAAGGCGGTAAAACAAGAAATCCGCGAAATACAAGTAATAAGAGAATTATTCGAAGACGCAAAAATAAAAGGCAGGGACAGCTGGTGCTGTAAAAGTGTGAAGCTAAATACGAGACACGAATTATGGGAAGATCTCTTAAAAAAGGACCTTATGTTGACGAGAAGTTGTTTATCAAGGTCAACAGGCAAATTGAAGCCGGCTCTCGTGAGCCAATAAAAACCTGGGCAAGAAGGTGTACGATAATTCCCGAGTTCGTGGGCTTTACCTTTATGGTTCATAACGGCAAAATGTTTCATAAGGTTTTTGTTACCGAGGATATGGTTGGACATAAGCTGGGCGAATTTTCGCCGACACGGACTTTTAAGGGTCATTCAAGTAAGAAAATAAGATAGTGAATGCGTGGAGTAAGTAACGCATAAACGCATAAATCCATTTACAAGATATGTTAAGTGCTAATAAATTAAAACGGCTTTGCGAACAGCGACGGATGAGTATAGAGCGGTTGGCTGGCCAACTTGTCAGAGGTAATCTGAATAGAAAAGAAGCAGTTGCCGCCGTTAAAAACTGGCAGAAAGGCCGATTTGCGCCCATACCGCACAGAGAAGATATTCGTCACCTGGCGACTGCCTTATCTGCTGAGGTAAATGACTTGCTCGACTGGCGTTCGTCTTATCGCTATGCTCCAGGTTCAGCCAGCAAGGCCAGATTGGTTGCGAGATTAATAGCCGGCCGAAGTGTCCAGGACGCAATGGATATATTGAAGTTCACAAGAAAACGTGCTGCAACAATGATTGACAAGGTTCTAAAAAGTGCCGTCGCAGATGCCGATGAGCAGGCCGCTGATGTGGATAATCTTTATGTCAGTGAAGCACGTGTTGATGATGCGGGAGTACGCATTGGCACCAAAAGATGGATACCAAAAGACAGAGGCAGAGCCCATCCTATTCGCAAAAAGGCCTGTCATATACATATAACAGTAACAGAAGCGTGACTCGTGAGCCGTGACTCGCAATCCGAGACACGAGCGACGAGGGACGAGAGACGAAATTATGGGTCAGAAAACATCGCCAATAGGTTTTAGAACAGGAATAACGCTTGGATGGCAAAGCACCTGGTTCGCTCCCAAGGCCGACTACGGGGATTTTCTTGTCGAGGACCAGAAAATTCGCAGGTATGTTGACAGGAAACACAACCGTCAAATGCCCAAAGGGGCGGTGGCAAAGGTTGAAGTAATCCGAACACGCAACGAGGTAAAAGTAACACTACACAGCGCTCGGCCCGGCATAGTTATTGGCCCCAGAGGTGGTGAAGTCGATAGGTTGCGGGAAGAGCTTGAGGATATGACAGGACGAAAGGTGAGCGTCAATGTTATCGAGATAAAAGAGCCGGACCTGAATGCTACTTTGGTAGCCGAAGCAATTGCCGAGCAGCTATGTAAACGTGCTTCATTCAGGCGTACAATGAAGCAGCATTGCGAATCGGCAATGAACGCCGGCGCCAAAGGAGTTAAAATTATCTGCAGCGGACGGTTGGCAGGATCAGAAATGGCACGTAAGGAAACACAGAAGCTCGGCAGTATCCCGCTGCACACACTGGATGCCAATGTGGATTACGCCTGCGCAACAGCCAGGACAACATACGGAGCAATTGGCGTTAAAGCTTGGATTTATAAAGGCAAATTCGGCGAAGAAATTGAGCCGAGACAGATTCGCCGACGTCGTCCGCCAAGGCGTAGTACAAATCCGAGGGGCGGTAACAGGCCTAAAGCTGCGCCGGTGCAAGACCGCAAAAACGTTGCCAAAACCGAGAAAACATTAACCACAGAAACAACAGAGAATATCGAGAAACCGGTAATTAGTAATCAATAATCAATTTGTAAAGGTCTAAACAAATGGCAATGATGCCGAAAAGAGTTAAGTACCGTAAGAGCCAGCGCGGCAGAATGAAGGGCAATGCCTGCCGAAGCAATTTCGTAGCGTTTGGCGAGTATGGGCTGCAGGCCTTGGAAGGTAGCTGGATTACCGCCAGGCACATTGAGGCGGGTCGAGTTGCAGCGACTCATTTTTTGCATCGTGAAGGCAAAGTCTATCTTAGGCTGTTTCCACACAAGCCGGTAAGTGCCAAGCCGTTGGAAACGCGAATGGGAAAAGGCAAGGGTGAGCCAGAATTTTGGGTTGCCAGAGTTCGACCCGGACAGGTTTGCTTCGAGATTGGCGGTGTAAGTGAGGATGTGGCAAAGCAGGCGTTGGTCAGGGTCGCTCATAAAATGCCGATTAGGTGCAGGTTTGTTAAGCGAAGACATTCATTGTAGTAAGGAATTTCGGCCACAGGGACACGAAGTCATAAAAAAAGATAAGAGTTAAAAAAATAAATATGATAAAATCTTAGTGACTTTGTGGCAAAGAAGAGGAAAGCTTGATAATGAAAGCGCAGCATTACCGTGAGATGAGTCCTGATGAGCTTGAGAGTAAACTGGAAGAAATCCAGAGGCATTTGTTCGATTTGCACTCGCAGGCGGTTACGGAAAAACTGGAGAATTCCAAGGCCGTAACTAATGTCAAACGCGATATCGCCAGGATTAAAACGGTAATGCGGGAGAGCGAAAAACTTAAAACGAAAAATGTAAAACTATAGCGTAAAACTTAAAGTTGAATCAGGTTTTAAATTTTAAAGTATGGCTTTTTGGCTTTTAGTTTTCAACTTTTAGCTTTTATGAGATTGACGATTGGAAATCGAAGATGCAGAACCAAGAACTCGAAACTGCGAACTGCAAACTCAAAACTATGACTGGTGTGGTGATAAGTAACAGCGGTGATAAAAGCATCAAAGTTGCTATTGACTTCAAGGTCAAGCATCCAAAATACGGTAAATACGTAAAACGCAGAACGAAGCTTGGTGTTCATGATGAACATAACAGTTGTGTTGTCGGTGACGTTGTTGAAGTTGCCCAGTGCAGGCCTTATAGCAAAACCAAAAGTTGGCGTCTTGTAAGAGTTGTAGAAAAGGCTGTTCAGCAGGAAGCGTGAAGCGCCACACGCCGAGCATGAAACCAGGGTTCATTCGCAAAAAGAATGAAACCAGATACGAGATACGAAAATGATTCAGCAGGAAACAATGTTGGATATAGCTGACAACTCAGGTGTCAAGTCGGCGTTATGTATTAAGGTTCTTGGAAGAGGCGGGGCCCGCGGCAAGAAGACCCGTCCTGTAGCGTCGGTAGGAGACGTTGTTTGTGTCGCTATAAAGAAATCATTGCCGACCTGCCAACTGGATGACAAGAAGGTACACAAGTGCGTTATTATCCGCACCAAAAGTCCTGTGAAACGTCCTGATGGCAGTTATGTGAGGTTCGATAGTAATGCTGCGGTGATGATTGACGGCGAGGGTAATCCTATAGGAACAAGAATTTTCGGTGCGGTTGCCCGCGAGCTTCGTGAAAAAAATTATATGAAAATTATTTCGCTGGCAAGTGAAGTAGTATAGAGAAAATGTAAAAATCAAATATCAAAATGTAAAATTAAGGAAGTCGTTGCCGCGAAGCGGCAACTCCACAATTTTGATTTTTAATCTTTGAATTTTGAGTTTCTTTATGGCTCTACATATAAAAAAAGGTGATATGGTTGAGATTATAGCTGGTGACCATAAAGGTGCTACCGGCAGAGTGCTGCATGTCTATCCTGAAAAGAAAAGCGTAGTGGTTCAGGGACACAATATAGCAAAAAAACACGTTCGGCCTTCACGCAGAAATCCCCAGGGAGGCCGTATCAGTATTGAACAGCCGATACATATAAGTAACGTGCTGCCGGTAAATCCGAAAAGCTCGAGAGGCAGCAGGGTTCGTTATCAGCTAAACGAGGATGGGAGCAAAAGACGAGTTGCCGTTGACGATACCGAAATTGGTATTGTCAGAAGGGTGAAGAGTGAAGTGTGAGCTGTGTCTCGTTCGAGATACGAGATACGAGATGCGATATATGAGATATGAGATATGACACGTTTGAAAGATGTATATAAGTCCAGGGTAGTTCCGGAATTGACCAAGGAGTTTGATTATAAGAATCCTATGGCTGTGCCGCGGATGGAGAAGGTCATTATCTCTATGGGTGTGGGCAAAGCAGCGCAGGATAAGAAATTTCTGGAACTGGCTAAAAAGGACCTGATGATGATTACAGGACAGGCGCCGGTTGTCTGTAAAGCAAAAAAAAGCGTCTCGAATTTCAAAGTTCGTCAGGGTGACGAAACCGGCCTGAAAGTTACCGTCCGCGGCGTGCGAATGTATGAATTTATGGATAGACTTATTAATCTTGCAATCCCGAGGGTAAGAGACTTTCGAGGCCTTGACCCAAACAGTTTTGACGGCAGAGGCAATTACTCGATGGGACTAATCGAACAGAGTGTTTTTCCGGAAATCAACCCTGCGAAGATTGAGTTTCAGCAGGGTATGAACATAACCTTTGTGACGACAGCAAATACTAATGAGGAAGCAAGGGAAATGTTAGCTCTCTTTGGTATGCCGTTTAAGAAGTCAAAACCGGATAATGAATAATTGGAAAAACTGTTAAAAATAATCAGTAGAAATAATCAATAGTCAATTGATTTTGGAGTGTGTGGATGTCAACTACGGCACTGGAAAACAAGGCGGAAAAGAAACAAAAGTTTCGCGTTAGGCAATATAGGCGTTGCCAGCTTTGTGGAAGAGCCAGGGCTGTTTATCGCAAGTTCAAAGTTTGCCGGATTTGCTTTAGAACGTTAGCCAACGAAGGAAAAATTCCAGGAGTGAAAAAAGCCAGTTGGTAGACTTGCCGTGCGTATATCGTTAAAAGAAATGCGATATATGATGTACGAAATATGAGGTACGAATATGAGTTTGAGCGACCCAATCGCTGATATGCTGACGAGAATTCGCAACGCTGTGCGAATAAATAGAGAGCAGGTCAATATTAAAGCATCGAAGATCTGTGAGGGCATAGCGACTGTTTTGAAAAAGGAAGGTTACATCGAAGATTTTGACCGAATCGATGACGGCAACCAGGGCATACTAAGAGTTACTCTAAAATACGATCAGGATGGTAAACCCGTTATTAGCGAAGTAACAAGAACGAGCAAACCAGGCAGAAGAATCTATTCACCTGTTGACCGGTTGCCGCACGTTTTAGCCGGTTACGGTATAGCAATCGTTTCGACAAGCAAGGGTGTGATGAGTGATAAAAGCTGCCGCCAGGCCAATGTCGGCGGCGAAATACTTTGTACGGTGAGTTAATGAGTCGTATCGGGAAAAAACCAATTATTATCCCTGAAGGGGTAAAGGTCGAGCAGAAGGGTCTGTGTGTTAAAGTGACAGGTCCGCTCGGTAGTTTGCAGTTGGACTGTCACCAGCGGATAAAGATAAAAGTTGACAGTTCCACAGGGAAAGTATTGGTTGAAAATGAGCATCCAAAAATACGCCAGGATAGGCAGTTACACGGCACAATGCGTGCCTTGATTGCCAATATGGTAACCGGCGTCAGTAAAGGTTTTGAAAAGAAAATGGAAATATACGGCACCGGCTATAGTATCAAGGAGCAGGGCGGAAAAGTGATTTTGCAAATCGGCTTTTGCCATCCGGTAGAGATGGTAGTGCCGGAGGGTATAAAGGTAAATATTGGGACGGGCGCAACCAGAGGCAATGAAGTCCCCGCCAGGTTTACGCTTTTGGCAACAGACAAGTCTCTGCTGGGACAGTTTGCTGCCGATATACGAAAAGTAAGGCCGCCGGAACCCTACAAGGGAAAGGGTATTCGTTATGCTGACGAACACATAAGACGCAAAGTCGGAAAAGCATTTGCCACAGGAGCAGCATAAAAAAATTAAGAATTAAAAATTAAGAATTGAGAATTAAGAATTGAGAATTGACAGGACAAGAAAAGCAGCGCTGAGACGTAAATATCACGTGCGAAAGAAGGTTTTTGGAACACCGGACAGGCCGCGACTGTCAATATTTCGCTCGAACAGGCATATTTACGCTCAGGTTATAGATGATGTTGTGGGAGCAACGTTAGTCTCGGCAAGCACAAGAACAAAGGGTCTGCGGGACAGATTACCCAATGGCGGTGATAAAAAGGCTGCGCAAATAGTGGGTGAAGCAGTCGCAAAACAGGCGATTGGTGTTGGCATTAAGTGCGTTTGCTTCGATAGAAACCGCTATAAGTTTCACGGCAGAGCCAAAGCTCTTGCCGAAGCGGCAAGAAAAGCCGGGCTGGTTTTTTAATTGAATTTAGCGATGAGACGGCGATAGCTGAATTAAAAGTCAAAAAACAAATATATTTAAGCTTTAGTTGCCTTTAGGGCAAAAAAAGATTTTTGGAATTGGAGAAAAATTGACAGCAGAACCGGTTAAATTATCTGGTCAGGAAGAAAGGCCGTTGGAAGATACGGTTGTAAAAGTGTTTCGCTGTTCCAAAGTGGTCAAAGGAGGCCGGCGGTT